>CAYUOD010000030.1:0-13799 GCA_964446225.1 uncultured Acidimicrobiales bacterium
GCCTCACTAACGGGAGCCCAGACAATGCGGGTTGGCATCTGAAATGCGAAGTTGAGTTCGTTGCTCATTGCCTAGACCTAGCTCAGGTAGTCGGCGAGATCCACCGGGGCGTAGGCGACACGCGCTCCGTATTCGCGTCGCTCGCGCTTGTAGGTGGCATCGATGCCAACCTTCGTGCCGACGCCACGCTGGTCGGCGGTCGGGTCCATCTCATGGCCCTGCGCATGCGGAACGGTGAAGATGTCGTCCTGCCAGTGGACGCGGTTCGTGAGTGCCCACTGGATGTCGGTGGCCTGGTGCATGTCGACGTCCCGGTCAATCACGATCACGTTGCGGATATTGATGTGGGCCGCCATGGCCGCCATCGCAAGATTCTTCGCCGTACCGGGATTGTCGCGGTCGATCTGGATGATCGCCAAGAAGCCGTTGCCGTACGGCGGTATGTGCACATCAGCGTGCGGATCAAGGTGGCGCACGAACCGGCGCAGCAGCGGTTCCCGTGGCAACACATTGCCGAGATAGATGTGCTCGTACCAGCCAGGCACAATCGTCTGGTAGATCGGACTGTTGCGCCACGAGATGGCGGTGACCTCGACGGTCGGACTGTTCCAAGGCTCGCCGTAGTAGCCGTGGAACTCAGCCAACGGACCCTCAAGGCGTCGCTCGGCGGGGAGGATATGTCCCTCGATCACGATCTCCGCGTGCGCCGGAATATCGATGTCAACGGTCGTCCCCTTGCAGACCTCGACGCCCTTGCCACGGATCGCTCCGGCGATGAAGAGTTCGTCGACGGGAGTCTTCACACCAGCAGCGATCATGATCGCCGGGTCGAGGCCAATGGCGAGAGCAACGGGAAAGGGATCATCCGGGTTCTCTCTGGACTTCCAGAACGTGCCGACGTCACGCCATTCGTTCGTGTTGAACCCAAAGGTCGTCGGACCCATGCGCAGCATGCGGTTGTAGGAGAGATTCCCCCGGCCGCCAATGGGGTCTTTCGTGACGGTCACAGCGCCGGTGATGAATGCTCCCCCGTCGCCTCGACTGTGGGTCGGGATGGGCAACATCGCGACGTCTACGTCACTGCCCATTACCTGGTTGTCGTGCCAGCCGGCTCTGTCGACCCGGACCGGACCGATACCGTTCTCGGGCTCGAGCACACGGCCCATGAGATCAATAACTTCGTCCGGTTCGCAACCAAGAGCAAGGGCGGCACGCCGGTGCGACGCCACTGCACCCGTGAAGATCGGCCAGTCGCTGCCGGTCACAGACTCGAACAATCCGGCGCCCGTATCTGAGCGGTCCAACGCTGCGCCAACATCGGCGAGTTCATGTTCAAGCGACACGGACTTGGTCACCCGCGCGAGCTGTCCCGCTGCATCCAGCGCAGCTATGTAGCTTCGAAGGTCACTCACTTCAGACATATTTGCCTCCTGATGAGACCGACGCCGTCCATTTGGTTTCCGCATTGTGGAAACCGGGAACACATCAGTCCTACGTACCGGTAATATATCAGGCGTGTCCGCCGTACAAAGCGTTGAAAGAGCCCTGGATCTGCTCACCGCAGTAGCCAGCGAACCAGCTGGGTTGGTGGATCTCGCAAAACGCACCGGGCTTCCGGTCACAACGGCCTCACGACTCCTCGCAACGCTGGAATCCAACAAAGCGGTAACTCGACTCGCAGGTGGCACCTACGAGATTGGTCCACTCATCGCTGGCATTAGCAGTGGGGTCGTCGCCACCCCAGATCTACAATCGCTGGCCCGTCTACACATGGCACAGCTCAGCGATCACATGGATGAAGCAGTGGCGTTGTCCATTCCGCTGGCTGAAGATTCGCTCACCATCTTCCAACTGGATGCCCCGAAGCCTGTGCAGGCCCAGGACTGGACCGGATCCCGCTGGCCACTCACCGCCGGAGACCTCGGTCTGGTCATCATCGCCACCTGGCCCGAGAGTCGTGTGGACGACATCCTGGCGCAGCCGCTGCGTAGCTGTACGCCGCAGACCTGCACCGATAGCGACGAAGTTAGATCTCGTCTGGACACGATTGCCGAATCGGGATGGTGCTGGACGACCGGTGAGTACGTCGAGGGCCTCACCAGCATCTCGGCTGCGGTGGTCGACCCCGACGGCAGGGCGATCGCATCGCTACAGGTTTACGGCCCCAGCTATCGCTTCGGCTCCAAATCCGGCCGCGGCCCCATCGAGCGAGAATTGCTGAGAGCGGCCCGCCGGATATCCCAAGAGGTCCAGGAGGCCCGCTACTGAGTCGCCTCCCCATAGGTGCGTAAGTCTCAGCGGCCATAGCCGACCCAGTTACGCATCTACGGGAGAAGGGGAAGGACCAGTCGCGGCGCAAGGCCTAGGCCTTGCGCCGCGCACCCCAACCTCCGCCGCCCGGCGTCAACACACGCAGCCTGTCGCCGGAGGCCACGTCGAGCGTCACCTTCCCTGGAAGCAATTCACGCTCGCCAGTGGGTCTGATCAGCCAGTCCTCACCCACGCTTCCGGGTCCACCGCCATTGAGACCCCATGGCTGAGTTCTGCGGCGCTCCCCCATCAGCGTCACCGTCGCAGGCTCAAGAAACTCAAGCTCACGCACGATCCCCTCGCCACCACGAAACTGCCCGTCCCCGCCCGAACCACAACGGAGCCCGTAGGCGCTCACACGAAAGGGGTAATGCTGGGAAAGACTTTCGATTGGCGTGTTCTTCGTGTTGGTCATTCCCGTGTGCAGACCAGACTGGCCGTTGCGACCGGGCCGAGCACCCTGTCCACCCCCAACAGTCTCGTAATAGGCAAAGGACTCGGACCCGATCAGGACATTATTCATCGTGCCCTGGGATGCGGCCGGAACCCGACCCGGACTCGCCTGCGCAAGAGCACCCAGAATCACGTCGGCTATCCGCTGACTTGTCTCCACGTTCCCAGCGGCGACCGCAGCTGGCGGCCGCGCACTCACAATCGACCCAAGAGGCGAATTCATGGAGATCGGGCGATAGCAACCGCCGTTGGCCGGAATCGTGGGATCCGTTGCGACGCGCACGGCATAGTAGAGCGACGACACCGCTACGGCCTCGACCGCGTTGAAATTCGCTTCAACCTGCGGAGCGGAGCCAGTGAAATCGGCGTGCAGCTCAGACCCGTCAATCGTCACTATCACAGCTATCTTGTGCAGGCGATCGAATCCTTCGACATAGTCCTCAAACGCGTAGCTGCCATCGGGCAGATTGGAAATCGCCGCCCGAATAAGCCGCTCTCCATAGGAGAGTAGACCAGTCGTGATGGCGTCATACCGGTCGGGTCCGTAGGTACGGGCGAGCGCGAGGAGACGTCTGGCGCCCACCTCGTTCGCGCCGAGCTGAGCCGAGAGATCGCCAAGACGTTCGCCCGGCGTACGTGTCGCCGCCAGGAATGGGTCAAGGAACTCAGGCAGCCATTTGCCATAACGGGCAGCCAAGCTCGGAGGAACGATGTGTCCTTCCTGGTCGAGGCGCGTGGCGTGAGCCGGCATCGACCCGGGTGCCTCACCGCCAACATCAGAATGGTGCGCTCGATTCGCGGCCCAACCCACGAGATCGCCTCGCAACGCAATGGGTCGCAAGATCGTCAAGTCATTGAGATGCGTACCGCCGTGATACGGGTCATTGACCGCATACTGGGCATCCAGATCAAGACGCTCCCCGAAGACGTCAATGACGGCCTGCACCGACGCAGGCATCGAGCCAAGGTGGACCGGGATGTGCTCTGCCTGGGCGAGAAGCTCGCCCGACGCATCGAACAGTGCCGTCGAGAAGTCGTCGCGCTCTTTGATGTTGGGCGAATACCCCGTGCGCCTCAGCACGCCGCCCATCTCGTCAGCAACGGCGGTGAATCGATGGCGGGCAACCTCGAGATCGATCGCATTCACGTTCACCATGTGATCTCCAGAGCCCCGGTCTCGTGCACCACGGCTATGTCACCGACGCCGAGGTATGTCGTGGATTCGCCCTCCTCAATCACCGCAGGGCCCCGAATAGTCATCCCGACCCGCAGGGCTGGTCGCCACCAGACATCGGCCAGGGCAGAACCTCGAACGCCCGCAACCATCCGCTGGGGGCGCCGAAGCTCAGCCTCCGAGTGAGTCCAGGTGGGCAGGTCGGACCACTGCAGCGCGGACGTGCCGACGGCTTCAGCTCGCACGGTAACGACCTCCACCTCATCAAGGGGCCTCGCAAATCCGTTGTGCTGCGAGTGGAGAGCGTCGTACCGATCGCGCAAGGTCTGCCAGGCCTCCCCCGGATCATAGCGAACGGACAATTCGTGGGCCTGTCCGACATAGCGCATGTCCGCCACAAGTCCGTCATGAAGGCTTCGCTGGCGGCTATCTGCGAGCAGCCGATCGCGGGCTTCGTCGAGCAGACTGGTGGCAAATTCCGGGAGGAGGTCACAGGTCGACTGTGTGAGATTCACGGTCCTTGCCACGTCTGCACGAGGGGGACTCAGGAGTAAGCCGAATGCGGAGAACACCCCTGAATAAGGAGGCACTATGACACTCTTCATGTTCAATTCCCGGGCGAGCGATGTGGCGTGCAAGCCGCCTGCACCACCGAACGCGACCAACACCGCCTCGCGAGGATCGGTTCCCTGTTCAACTGACACCACCCGAATCGCGTGGGCCATATGGGACTCGACAACGGCGAGCATTCCCCTGGCAGCCTCGATGGGTTCGAGAGCAGCCTCCTCGCCCAACCGGTTAAACGCGGCAAGCGCAAGATCACGCCGCAATGCCACACTGCCAGCGAGCTTCGCGTCCGGGTCGAGACGTCCGAGCAGCAAATTTGCGTCTGTCACCGTGGCCTCATGACCTCCCCGGCCGTAGCACGCCGGGCCAGGAATCGCACCGGCCGAGTGAGGCCCGACCCGCAGGGCCCCACCTTCGTCGACCCAGCCGATAGAACCACCTCCTGCGCCGACCGTATGCACGGCAACAGAGGACATGAGGCACGCGTAGCCATCGATGTCGCGGTTGTGGGTCACTTCCGGTCGCCCCCTCTCGACACGGCAGACGTCCGACGAGGTCCCTCCCATATCGAAAGAGATGAGTGTCTCGTGGCCTGACACCTCACCAAGGGCAGCAGTCGCAACGACGCCACCCGCTGGCCCGGAAAGCAGAATCGATGCCGGGAACCTCGATGCTTGCTGCAACGACACCAGCCCCCCGGAGGACTGCATGACCGCAACATCTTCAACCAGTCCAGACTCGCCGGCCCTATCGCGAAGATTGTCCATGTAGGTCGCAACCTCAGGTGACAGGAAGGCATTAAGCACAGTTGTGGAAAGCCGCTCATACTCCCGAAACTCGGCCGCAACCTCCGACGAGATTGAAATAGGGAGATCGAGCAGATTCCTGAGCTGATCGCGCAGCCGCCTTTCCTGGGTGTCATCGGCGAAGGCGTAGAGAAAGCAAATCGCTACGGCGTCGGCTCCCTCGCGCTTGGCCGCTACTACCAGTTCCTCGACTATCTTCTGCGTCTCAGCGTCGGTCGTTGAGGCTTCCAACTCCACACCAACGCGCAGATTCGCGGGGACAAGCGGCTCCGGTCTATCGGCAAACGGGTCATAGAGCGAAAGTCGATCCTGACGAGCGATTTCAATGAGCGCCTCAAAGCCCTTGTTCGTGACAAGAAGGACCTTCGCTCCCCGGCGTTCGAGGAGCGCGTTGGTCGCGACAGTCGTGCCATGCAGAAGATTCGCGTGACAGCCAGCCGGAACGACTTCCCGAGCCCCACTGATCACGCCCTTACTTTGGTCATCGGTAGTCGAGGACACCTTGCTGACATGAACCGTGGCGCCATCCCACAACGCAACGTCGGTGAACGTTCCGCCGACGTCTATGCCGAGCGTGAGATGCGATTGGGAGTTAGTGATCGACATAACCTGTGAAGACTTTCAGGTGGAAGATGACAAGAGTGGGCCGAAGTGCCAGAATGGTTTAACTGTAGTCAATGTATACAATGGCTAACAAATGATCACCCTTGATGAGGAGCCGTGGAGTATTCATGAAACGTCAGAGCTATGAACAGCGCCCGTAAAGCCAGGCAGGAGATCCGCAACGGTCATCACCGAGGACCCACGGCAGCCCTGTCGCCCGGTCACGTCCAGGCCAATCTGATTGTTCTGCCACGGGCGCTGGCATTTGACTTCTTGTTGTTCGCGAACCGCAATCCGAAGGCATGCCCGGTCGTGGAAATCGTCGAACAGGGATACGAAGCAAGTCGAACAGCACCCCGCAGCGACCTGCGGACCGATCTGCCCGGTTATCGACTCTTTGTCGACGGCGAGCTGACCGAATCTGCGAGCGACGCCACAGAATGGTGGAGGGACGACCTGGTCTCGTTTCTGTTGGGCTGCAGTTACAGCTTCGACCATGCCCTGGCACGCAACGGAATCCCCGTCCGCCATCTGGAGAGGGCCTGCAGCGTGCCGATGTTCGTTACAGATCGATCCTGTGAACCAGCAGGAGACTTCTCCGGACCACTTGTCGTGAGCATGCGCCCGATCCCAGAACAGCTCATCGCTGACACAGTCGCGATCACCGATGGCTACGGCCACGCACACGGCGGACCGGTGCACATCGGTGATCCCGCTGCGCTCGGCATTGGAGACATGAGTTGCCCCGACTTTGGGGATCCAGTGCCGATTAACCCTCACGAAGTGCCGGTCTTCTGGGCCTGCGGAGTAACGTCGCAGACCGCCATCGCCGCGGCGCGGCCAGAACTGGCGATTACCCACCGGCCGGGTGCGATGTTCATAACAGACCTCGTGGACCACAGATAAGTCAACATCACTCAGATACCGAGAAACGCCCGGCGAATCTCATCGCTCTCGGCAAGATCAGCCGATTTGCCCGACGTGATGATCCTGCCCGTCTGCATGACGTACGTGCGGTTACACACATCCAGACACTCCATCACGTTCTGCTCGGCGAGAAGAATTGTCTGCCCCGCATCCCGCAGCACAGCGATCGTCTCGTAGATCGCATCCACAAGCACGGGGGCAATACCGAGCGACGGCTCGTCGAGCAGCAGAATCTTGGGCCGCGACATCAGACCACGTGCAATCGCAGCCATCTGCTGCTCGCCGCCCGAGAGAGTTCCCGCCAGCTGGGTGCGCCGTTCCTTCAAGATCGGGAAGAATTCGTACACCCGCTCAAAGTCGCTCTCGTCAACCTCGTGCGTCGCACTGCCGCCAAGCAGCAGATTGTCCTCAATACTGAGGCGGGGAAACAGACGCCGACCCTCAGGGACGTGGGCGATGCCGAGCCTCGGGACCCGATGGGCCTTGAGCGCCGAAACGTCATGGCCATCAAACACAATCGAACCGTCGGAATCATCGACCCGCGAGATCGCCTTGAGGAGCGTCGTCTTGCCCGCGCCGTTCGAGCCGATCAGGCCAACAGCCTCCCCCTCGCGCACATCAAGTGATACTTCGCTGAGAGCCAGCGCTCCGCCGTAAGCGACGGTGAGGTTATCGATTTCGAGCAGCAAAGCGCTCCCCCAGGTATGCCGCGAGAACCCTCGGGTTCGTCGCGATCTCATCTGGAGTTCCCTCGACAAGTTTTCGGCCCTCGTCAAGCACGACGATGCGATCCGACAACGGCATCAGAATCTCCATTACATGTTCGATCATCACAATCGTCGTGTCCCTGGCCAGCTCACGGACGACCTCCACGGCCTCCTGGGACTCCTGCTGATTGAGGCCGGCCATCGCCTCGTCGAGCAGCAGTATTCGTGGCTCGGTAGCGACAGCTCGCGCAACCTCGACACGCTTGCGGCCAGCCAGCGTCAACTCTCGACCAAGCGCATTCGCCCGGTGAGAGAAGCGCACTCGTTCCAATACTTCGCCAGCATGCCGTCGGGCCGCGGCGGCGCTGCGATGGCGCTGAAATGCGCCAATCATCACATTCTCCAGCACCGTAATCTCGGGAAAGGTCTTCACGATCTGAAATGTTCGAGCGAGCCCTGCCGCGCAGACCTGATCCGGACGTCTGCCGACAAGATCATTGCCGTTCAATCTGATGGAGCCTTCATCGGGTTTCATGAATCCGGAGATCTGTTCAAACAGCGTCGTTTTTCCTGCACCATTGGGGCCAATGACCCCAATGAGTTCCCCTTCATCAATCGAGAAGCTGATGTCCTTGTTCGCAGCGAGGCCCCCGAAATGCTTGGTAACCCCTTCAACCTGAAGCAGTGTCATCGTCGCAACCGATCCACAACTCGGCGGACTCTGGCAGAGACCCCTATCAGTCCGTTGGGCTCGAAAGCGGCGATGAGCATGATGATGCCCCCGTAGATCACAAGATTGAGCGCGTTCCCGTCCCCACCAAAGCGGACACGCGTGTACTCGGTGAGAAACACGAAGACCACCGCACCAATGACCGGGCCCCACATGCTGAGGACTCCGCCGAGCACAGCGATGATGGTGATCTGAATGGACACATCCAGACTCAGTACCGAACCGGGGTCGACAAACAGGACATACTGCGCAAAGAACGATCCAGCCACAGACACCACAATCGCCGAGAAGGCGAACGCCAGCTGCTTATAGCGAGTGATCGGCACACCGAGCGAAGAAGCCGCTTCCTGGTTGTTGCGAATCGCCTGAAGGTAGTAGCCCATACGCGAGCGAGAAACAGCCAGCGTCGCGAGCAATGCGAGTACAAGAAACGCCAGCGCCAGGTAGTAGTACTCCCACTTTTGACGCCCGGACCATTGCATCTCCCAGAAGCTGTCCGGCTTGAGACCGATCGACATCCCGTTCGCACCTCCCCACACCGCCCGATTCAGTACCAGGAGGAACACGATCTCGCCCGTGGCAATCGTGGCGATCGTGAAGTAGTGGCCTTTGAGTCTGAACACAGGCCGTCCAATGAGGGCCGCAACCGGTATCGAGACAAGCACTCCAAGCAGCAGCGACACCCACGGATTTATGTCATAGCGCGCGCCAAGCGCCTCAGCATATGCACCGATGCCAAAGAAAGTGGCGTGTCCCAGAGAGATCTGCCCAGCGACTCCACCCAGCATGTTCCAGCCGGTGGCAGACAGCGCGTAGACCACCATGAGAACACCCAGTGAGTGGTTAAAAGGCGAGTCCCAGATGATCGGGTAGGCGCCGAAGAACGCCAGGAACGCGACCCACGGAAGCAGCCTCGCCAGCAGACCCCTTGAGCGACTGGCATCCACAATGAACTTGGGTGCGGGCCGCTTTTCCTCACCTGTCATGGTCGACGTCGTAACAGTTCTCATGCGCGTCCCGCCAGCCCCTGAGGCCGAAGGAACATGACCGCAAGAAATAGAACGAATATCCACATTTCCTTGTAGGCCGGGTTGAAGTAGAAGCCCATGCCGCTCTCCAGAAGACCCACAACAAACGCAGCGGCGAAGGCGCCGCCGATCGACCCGAACCCGCCCAGAGCAACGATCACAAATGCCGTGAGCCCAAACGCCAAGCCAGCATTGGGATGGATCGGCTGGTAGACCGAGACCAAACTGGCAGCAACTCCCGTGGCCGCACCGCCGATCAGCCAGGCAAGCGCAAACATCTTCGAGGGATTAATTCCCATCATGAGTGCAGCATCCCGATCCTGGCTGGTTGCCTGGAGTGCCTTGCCCAAGCGAGTCCGCCAGATGAACCAGCCGATCGCCCCGGTGAACAGTACGCTGCCGACCGCTGCGGCAAGCTGGGGGCCGGGCATCACGATGTCGCCAATCACAACACGCTGACCACGAAGCCAAGAGTCCTGCACGCCGCGGAAGTCCGGCCCGAAGAGCGTTTGTGCCATCCCCCTCATGAAGATCAACAGCCCAAACGTGACGAAGATCTGTGAAAGCAGGGTTCCCCGCATGGCCGGACGGATGACCGAATAGTAGGCGACGACCCCAAGTCCGCCGACTGCGACAGCGGAGAGAGGTAGAGCGACTAAGGGGTCAAGGCCGAAAATAGACCACGCAAAAAACGTGACATACATCCCGGCCATCACAAATTCGCCGTGGGCGAAATTGATGACATCCCCAACTCCGTAGATCACTGTCAGACCGACGGCCACGAGGGCAAGCAGGGAGCCCAACAGGAGTCCGTTGACAATGACTTGAATGAGATCGCTCATACTTCTCTCTCCGCGGTCGCTCCCGGCGAGGGAACCGGACCGTTGGTTAGGACGACTTCTTATCGTTCCGAAGGTGATGGAATCGGCCAGACAAGGTCAGCATCAGCAGTGGCGAAGGGCCATACAACCTGGTACTCGTCGTCGATACGCTGGAGGATGATTCCGCGCGCGAGATCGTTCTGACCGGTTGGCCCGAACTTGATTCCTGCCCACGGCATAATCGTCTCGTCGGCGTTCAGATCGGTAGCAGCAATCGCATCGCGAATCGCATCGGCATCCGTCGTGCCAGCCTCATTGATCGCATTGAACAGCGTCAGAGCACCAGTAAAGGTTCGCGCTGAGTTCTCGTCCATCGGAACTCCGAAACGCTCCTCGTACATTGCTGCAACTGCGGCAGCCGCAGGCTTATCGCTGACCGACTGTGCCGACCAGGCGGCTCGAGCGATAACAAAGTCGCCTCTGTCTCCCACCGCCTCAAAGAAAGCATTGTCACTGAAGCCAGCACCAAATGCGAGTGTGGGTGCGGCGTAATCATTGACGTCCCAGGCCTGGGTAAACAGAATTGCCTCAGGCGTATAGGAGGCCTGGAAGATCACGTCCGGTTCCGCCGACATGATCTGCTGGGCTTCTGGACTGATGTCAGCGACTTCATTGCCGTGGCTAATATCTGCCACGACATTAAATCCGAACTCCTCAGCAAGTTCACGCGTGACCTTGGCTGCATCTGTGCCGAAGGCCGTGTTCTCCCAGAGCAACGAGACATTGCGGAGTTCAGTACCATCACGTTCTTCGAGGTCCTGAAGGAAGTCGAAAAAGGTGATTGCGAACGTCTTATCGCTCGGACCGGTCCGGAAGAAGTAGTCGAGCTCGCGCTCTTCAGTGAGCGCCGTCGATGAGGATGAGCCGTTCAGGAACGGGACTCCAAGGCGTTCAGCCCGCTCTGAGGCTGTCGTTGTCACCGAGGAGAAGTAGGCCCCCGTCATGGCCACGACGCCCTCATCGGTGATGAGTCGCTCCGTTTCGGTCGCACCCGTCTGTGGGTCGCCCGCATGGTCCCCAGAGGCGATCTCAATCTGCGCACCCTCCAAACTTGGAAGGCCAGCTGTTGCTGCCAGTGGCAACGGGGCGAGTTCTGGATACTCGCCATTTACGATCTCAGCTGCAAGCATCACGCCATTGAGAGTCTGCTCGCCCGCTGAAGCAGCCGAGCCCGTCAAAGGATAGAGGGCCCCAATTTTGACCGGATCAACCTCGATGACTGGTGGCGGATCGTCGGCTTCTTCTGCCGGTTCGGTGGTCGTTGGCTCGTCCGTATCGTCCGATGCCGCGACGGTTGTCGATGCTTGTGTGCTGCCCTCATCGCTACTGCCGCTACTATCGTCGCTGCCACACGCAGCTGCGATTAACGCGAGAGCGAGTAGCACAGACATGAGTCTGCTAGTCCTTCGCTTCATTGCTAGGTTCTCCCCTATTTATGTGTTACGCCCCAGCAACGCCGCTGAGATCGTTCTAAGTCGACCCGCTCAGCCCCGCGAGTCGAGTAATTGGATCCACTGCATCTGCGCCAGCGCGCATTGACTCGATGAGTCCGTCACGAGCACCCTCAAGGTGCTCGCTGATCAGCTGCGACAAGGTCTCAGCGTCACGATCGTCGATCGCGTCCATCATCGAGCCGTGTTCGTGCTGAACACGATCCACATTCTGCAGACCATGCACATAAACACGCGAGTAGGGCTCGACAAGATCCAGGAGCTGGCGCACGATCCGATCGGTGTGTTTGGTCCCGGCTGACGCGTACATCGTCAGGTGGAAGTCGTAGTTGGCTCTCGCCCAGACCTCCGCGTCTGTTGCATTGCGCATCGTCTGGTCGAGTTCTCTGAGACCTTCGATCTGCGCGGGAGTTGCCCGATTGATGACGTCAGCCGCGATGAACGGCTCAATACGGAGCCGGAGATTGTAGAGCTCTTCAATCTCGGCCGACTCCAGTTTCGTGACCTGAAACCCGCGACCTGGGGTCATCTGCACGATGCCAACCGCAGCAAGGCCTCTTAGCGCCTCGCGAAGCGGAACTCGGCTCACGCCGAGACGGCCAGCAATCTCCTCCTGAACGAGATCCTCGCCAGGGGACAAAACGCCCTCGCGGATAGCTCGTCGAAGCAGGGTGGATACCTCTTCAGTCTTCATAAATACGCTCCTGAATCAGCGGTTGTGGATAACCAGTCCACCACACCGCTGTTCCCAGATGACACGGGGCCACTGCTGCGACAAAGCACCGGGCATTGCCCGTGCATTCTGCTGCATTCGTGTTCCCCTTCGTATTCATAAATAGACACTGTATACAGTGACTGACGTCACGTCAAGAGAGACATTCAATTCATCGACTCCCCATAGGTGCGTAAGTCTCAGCGGCCATGGCCGAACCAGTTACGCATCTGCGAGAGTTAGCGGCCGACAGGTAATTCGGACACGTCCACCTGTTGCGCGAACGCGGAGACACCATGAGCTGCAAACACCTGATCATCGCGGGAGTCCCCCGTTCGGGCACCACGCTGTTGGCATCCATGATCGGCTCCCACCCCGAGGTCGCGATGCTGATTGAGGATCAGGACGACGCAATCCTGCGCCTCGCGGGGTCCACTGTCTCTGCCAATAAGCTCTGCGTGCCGAATCAGATAAAGCTCGACAGCCGGCGTAGCCCGGTGACCTCCACCTGGCGCAGGCTCGGCCGCCACTGGCCCGAATGGGCGCCCGGCGAAGTGCACGCGAAACGACCAACCGCCAGCATGAGCTTCAACGATTACATGGCCCTTGAAGATCCGTACCTCATTCTCATTACCCGCCACCCGAAGTCGGTCGTGAGTTCCATCGAAAAGCGCACGACCAAGTCAGCAGACCTCGCCAGAGATCGCTGGAATCTGGGCGTTGTCGAGATGCGTGCAGCGGCCACCAAGTGGGCGGACCTCACCACCGTCGTCGCCTATGAGCAACTCGTGGCCGAGCCAGAGTCACTCATGCGCGGCATCGCCCATGACCTCGGACTGCGGTTCGACGAAACAATGCTCGAAGGCTGGAAGAAGAACCCGTTCTACAACGACAGAGCTGGCATCGAGACCCACCGCGCAGACGAAGCTGATCTCGCACTCGATGCAGATGTTCCAGCCGACGCAGTCGAGGCCTACGCATTTCTCCAGGACCTGGCCGCCGCTGAACTCAGCGACCAGACTGCCTAGCCCAGCAGACCCAGCTCGGACACAGCGTCGCGCTCCTCGGCGAGTTCGGCCCAGCTTGCTTCCATGCGCGCCTGTGAGAACGCGTCGATCTCAAGGCCCTGCACGATCTCGTACTCGCCGTTCTTGCACACGCAGGGGAAGCTCGTGATGAGGCCCTTGGGTGCGCCGTAGCTGCCATCGGACACGATGCCCATCGAGGCCCAGTCTCGGTCTGCAGTACCCATGGCCCAGGTGCGCATGTGGTCAACAGCTGCCGAGGCCGCGGAGGCAGCGCTGCTTGCGCCCCTCGCTTCAATGATCGCCTTACCGCGACCTTGGACCGATGGGATGAACTCTGATTCCAGCCAGGCCTGATCGTTCACGAGCTCTGCCGCGTTCTTGCCATTCACCTCGCAGTGGAAGAGATCCGGATACTGGGTGGC
>CAYUOD010000031.1:0-13266 GCA_964446225.1 uncultured Acidimicrobiales bacterium
CGTCACCTGCAGTAATGGGCTTGGTGCCTAGTCCATCGTCGACGATGTCGAAGTAGCACTTCAGAACCCAAAGACGTCGAACCAGCTCCTCATCAAAGGGCAGCGCCGCGCACCACGCGAGGTCATAGAGGTCGCGGGCGAGACTGGCCCGCCGGTACCGCGCCAACTTCTCCGCGATCTGCTCTTCGAGGGTTATCACCGCGATGCTCGGGACGACGACGTCGTAACGTTTGTGAATCGCAAGCGGAACCAGCTCCTCATCAACAGCCGGAATCCACAGACCGCGCGTGGAGAGGTCGATCTTCGCGGGTAGGCGTGGCCGACCGAACGGCGTATCGACCACGAGGTTGGCTCGGCGATCGCCATGGCGGTCCTGGAGCTCGAAGCTAAACCCGTCGATGTTGGCGCCGTGAAGCGTGTCGAGCAGTAGTGCAGCAGTCTCGTCGTCCTCAACAGCGAAGTCGAGATCGGTTGAGAACCGGCCTGCGTTGCCAGCCCGGAACTTTCGGAGCGCTGTGCCGCCCTTCAACACTACTTCGAGGTCGAAGACTCCATGCTGGTGCAGCACTGCCAGGGCATGGTCCTGGGCGATGTCGAGCAGGGCCGGGTCTCGGCCTCCGGATCGTCCTTGGTAATGCTGGGAGAGGTATCCCTCAGTGATTCTCATGTCACCGCCTTGATCGACCACCAGGTGGGAAAGACGTGGTCGATGACTTCGAACTCGGCGATGTACTTGGAAGGCTTGTCACGGGGCCCGAAATGGAACGGACCCTTACCTTGCGGAGCAAACGACAAGAGCTCATCGGCAGCCTCGTCGTGACCTCCGCGGAATAGCAGGTAGCTCGTGCGAGCCCAACTGCTTCGGGGCTGACCGGCGAGCTCAGCTCGCAGCGACACACCGGATACTCGTGCCGCGCCATCCGAGAGCCATTCGCTCACGTTTGGCCAGTCCCGATACTTCTCGGGACGCGCCCCCATGAAGGCCACAAGTGTCGTAACCGACCACAGCGGCAGCCCGTCGGCGTCGACGATGGGGTCAACCGCCGTCCAGCGTACGACGCGAAAGCCATCCAGCGACTTCGGTAGATTCGCGCCCACTTGCAGTGCGAGGACGTGAGGCTCTGGGGCACGGGTTGAGAGCCCATGAAGCCAGGCGGCCGACTCCGCGGCGATCGCAGTCTCGATCGGCCGGGTAGCCAGCCGTGCCCGCAACTCGACGAAGGGATCTCCTCCTCCCCAGGCTCCAGCCCTTGCCCCTGGGGCGAACTCCCACACGCCCGGAGTTCGAAGCGGCAATAACCATCCGCGCTCTCGTAACGTGCGAGCGGTGTGCGCCGCAGACGCCGGTGAACCGGTTTCGTCTACAAGTTCTTGGAGCCGACTCAGGGTAACCAGCATCGGTTGGTCCAGCTCAAGTGCTTCGAGCACTGGAGCGATGGAACGTGGGACACTTCTCGGGGTCTTGGCCATCTCGAACCTTCAGTCACTGGAAGCACACTTTAGACGCATATAGGTCGGAAGTGGTCGACTACTGACAATCAGCTCGACCGCCCTCGCTGCAGCCCATGTCCCCACGGTGGTCGAAACAGATCCGTTGGCAGCCAATTCTCCGCAGGTGAATCGGTCCGGGAGTGGCGACGGCTCTGGTGTGCTGCTGGTGTAATGGCGAGAAGGACCTCGAGCACGAGACTGACGAACGTCGGTGCCGCGCTGGTCGCGTTAGTTCGCATTCGTGAGGTCTGTGCCTGTCATGTCGAGCTGTTGAGTGATCGAGCGGCCGAGTTCCTCGCCGTCTGCAGATATTGCTTTAACAAAGACATCGAAGCTTGTGGTGTTGTCGTCAGCACGCAACGCAGCCACCGCCCCTGTGACGTAGGTTCCCCCAGCTCTGAGTCGGCCGTTGATGTAGACCTCGAATAGCTCAGTTCCGTAAGGAACTTTGAGCAGCGTGATCTCGATGACCTGCAGTCCCTCTCGGTCGATAAGGCGAACTGTGTGCTCCACGTCCCGTGAAGCTGAAGCTAGAGGACCATCTACTACTTCGACATCGGTCCTGAACGAAAGCGATGTCGATGTCACCACTTTTCTGCTCGGCTGGCCAAACCCGGCCGAAGAAGGATCGGCCGACACGACCACCGAGCGGTCGGCGCTTGCGGCCCCACCAGGAGCGTCTCGCACACTGATCTGGTCTGCCGACTGCACACCGCAACTGGTCAGCAGCATCATGCCAGCGACCAACACGAGTTGTTCACGAAACATGGGTTGACCTTCTTTGGCCGATAGTGGACCAGCCGATATGGCTCTGGTTGTTGCCTAGTTCTCGATTCCTGTAGTTGTGAGCGGGTCCAAGACACCTTCGCGAAGACGCTCGTATCCAGTGTCGGAGCCGACAGTGCGCTCGAACCACGCTTACATGATGTTCGAAACCACAGAAGCGGCAAGCGCCACAACTGCCAAAGTAGAAGGCCCCACCTCCTAAGGTCTCAACCGCACCGCTACGACAACGCCACCTGTATCGCTGCATAAGGCCACCTTTCAGCAACTTCTTCCTGACGCTACGCCCCGACAATGTCAACACCTGTCAACGCGCCCCCAGCAGAGTTCACTCGCAGTCGAATAACGCCAAGGCAGCCCGGCACATGCGAATGGTCTTCGCTGTGGTCACGAGGTGGTCACAGTAGATCCGTGATCACCGGATATCGAGTGGTATCAGACGGTACAGGTAGTCCTCAGGAGCGAGGCGTATCACCAGTTCAGAGGGCATTTCTACCCACTATCCGGTACAGCCCAAAACACCCGCTCCTCAGCTCTTAATCCGCAGGTTCTGGGTTCAAGTCCCAGGGGGCGCACTCATAAGACCAGGTCAGCTCTTTGTCTGACCCGTATTCAATCTTGAGAGTCCAGTCTATCTGGACGATTTAGGCACCCCGGGTGACATAGATTCCAGCCATGGCGTTCAAGCGGCAGAGGTTTGAGTCGAAAATCAATCGCTCCGGGACCCACCATCTGTGGATGGGGTCTCACGCCAAGAGCGGCGGCGGCCATGTCCGCATCGACGGGAGTATCAGAACAGTCGCTCAGGTCGCGTGGGAGCTCGAGCACGGCGAGCTAGAAGAGGGCCCGATAGTCAGATCCTGTCCCGAAGAGGCGCTTTGTGTCCGCGTTGACCACCTGACAGTCGAAAGCCGAATAACAGCACCACCTGCGCCAAAGTCTTTGCGCTCATACCGAGGAGGCGGCTCAATAACCGAAACCGCTCCCGGCAAATAGAAGCTCGCGACTGGAGCGGGGCTGAGCGCTGATGGCAACGCCGCCGCGTCACACGCACATTCCGCGGGACCCGATCGCAGGCGAATAGATCGTTGGCGAATCTCGTCGCGGAGGTCAACGCTGGTACAACCAAGCCAATCCCAGAAAGCGGTGCCGTCTCTGTGAACGAACTCGTCGAGTGGTACCTAACCTTCGCTAGCAAGTTGCGGGGGCTTGAGCACTCCACCCTGTTCGGCTACCGCGAGGTCTACCAGAAATGGCTTCAGGCCCAGATCGGTCACATCGACGTCAACCAACTCACCCCCGCCGACATCGACAACAGTTTCGGCACGATGCGCGAGGCAGGCCTTTCGCACTGTCGGATGAACAATGCGCGTGCTCTACTGAGCGGCTCGTTCAAATGGGGCCGACGCCAGGAGAAGGTGAACAACAACCCTACTCGGCTTCGAGCTGCCTACCAGCAGTAGGGCACCAAGGGCGATATCGGCTCCCGAGGTGGACGAACTGATCCAGATCCTCACCGGCGCAGACGAATTCGAACCTGAAATCGCTCACGCGCTAAAGCTCGCCACGACAACTGGAATGCAACAAGGTGAGCTGTCTGGACTGCGTCGCAGCCGATTCCGCCCCAAACGCAACGAACTCGTAGTGGACACCGCTGTCAACGACGCAGGCGGCACTGTTGTCATCAAACCAACGAAGACGAAACGGAGTCGAGTCGTGAGTCTCGACGAGGCAACCGTGGAAATGCTCGAGGATCATATCCGGGATATGGATGCCCGCGCCGACGAATGCGGAGTCGAAGTCGTTGAGGATCCCTTCGTGTTCAGCCTCAACCCAACCTGTGGCGAACCTATGCGACCAGAGTTCATGACCCGGCACATGAGACTGCTCCGCAGCAAGCGAACGCCAAGGCCACACCGTCCAGGTGATGCTTAACAACTACTCAAGCCGCCGCTCTGCCAACCGCGCCGCAGCGGACCACCCCGTCAAACTGGTACTTCCCGGGCGATTGGGGCACGAAGGATAGGATGACTCCTGGCGGTTGATCGTTCGACGCAACTCTGCTCATCCTTCGCGATCCAGGACCTAACTGACCTAGCCCGCTCAACTGCGCCAACCACGCGAAGTAGTAGCTATGCGGGAAGACCGATAGGTAACTATTTGCGCTGTTCCATGCCCTTTGAGGCATGCCGCGCACTGACGTGGCATATCGGCACTCCTTCTTCTCAGAAGCATGACCGATCCCAGAACAAGAAATCTCACCAAACAGTGAAGATAGTGGTGAGCTGATTGTAGTGATCGCTTCAGACACTCGATACGCGGGCAGTTTCGGACTGGCTCCAAGGTGCGCGAAGCGGGACGGCCACATGCCACGAAACCCGTGCTTGGTTGTGAGCGACACTGGGGTAGTAGATGCGAGCGTTCCGAGCCTCTTCACGTGCTTTAGCCGGTGGGTTCTAACTGTCGGTCAATCCTAGAAGCCTCCGCTGGTTGATCCGCCGTTGCCGGATGCGGGTGCGGTGAAGGTGTTGTTCGCTCCCGATTCCCATTGGTCAACGGTGTCGGGGTAGTTCGCTTCTTGGCGCTTGATGCACTTCCATTCGACTGAGGCGTTTGGTTCCAAGCCGGAGATGGTGCCGGTCCAGGTCGGGTAGCTCGTCGCGTCGAGCTTTACTGCACTGGCTGCGTTCCATTCGCCGAGCTGTGGGATGTTGCCGATGACATACACCGATTGGCCCGTCGTAGTGGTGCCGTTGGTGCACGTGAAGTTCATCGCGGACGGGGTCTGACCGAGCGTGAATACCAGCGTTTTTGCCGTGGTCACTGCGACGGAGCCTGTCTTTGCAACTACGAGGTTGCTGCCTGCGTTGTACCAGCCGCTGCTCGCTGCATCGAAGGCCGCTCTATTGTTGTACTGCGTGAGCGCCGAGCCGCCATATGTGACGGCTGATGCCTGGGTATTCGTGGTCACGAGCTCAATCACATTGTTGCGACTTGTCGGGGCGCCCGTGTAGGTGCCGCTCGATGAGGCTATCGTCACTGTCTCTGTGGAGCCGGACAGTGACTGGCTGAGCACCGTGGTTCGTACGCTTCCACTCAGGTAGCTGGTGCTTACTCCGTCATCTTCGTACAGAGTGAAGCTGGAGCTCGTTGAGTCGGCGTAGACGCGTGCCATGAGTTCGTTCCGAGTGGTCGAGTCAGAACGCTTCCCGAGAACGTTCATGGTCTTGTCGTCGACGAACATCTTGGGAATGATCGCCCCTGCCCGAGCAAACGTCGGAAGCTTGAATTCTCCGTTAATCCAGAGGGGTCGGTCGGTGTAAGTCTGCCCTGTGCTCGCGTAGGACTGGTTGGTGTAGAAGTCGAACCAGGTTCCCGCTGGGAGATACACGTCTCGCTGTCGTTGGTTCGCTCCGGCTACGACGGCGACCAGTAGATCCCTTCCGATGAGCTTCTCGTTGCCCATCTCTCGCACGTTGGTGTCGTTCTGGTAGTAGAACACCAGCGGTGGTACCACGGGCTCGCCGTACTGATTCGCTCGGTGGGCCAGAGAGTAGTAGTAGGGAGTCAGTTCATAGCGTTGGCGTAGGTTCGCAAGGTTCGAGTCGAAGTCGCCAATGAGGTCGGGAGAGGTGTCGGCGGTGTTGTCGAGATTCTCCGTATGAGGTCGCAATGGCACATCGAACCACGCGCTGTTGCTGAACCACTGCGTGTATAGCTCGTCGAGGTCAGAGTCCAGCATCTCCCGGCGGAATCCACCGACGTCTGAGCCGAAGTAGTCGATGCCCGACATCGACATGTGCATCTGGACGTTCTGCTGTGCTGCAAGGGCAGTCAGCTTGGACCCAATGTCTCCAGACCACATGGCGACGCCGTTGCGTTGAATGCCTGCTGCGCCGGATCGGGCGAGGATAAATGGACGTTGGGTCTCGCTGTTAGTGGCGTAGCCCTTGACGACGCTTTCGGTCCATTCGAGGTTGTAGAGGTTGCGGTAGTCGGAATGAGCGTGCTTTCCGGGCAGAACTCCCGACGTCCAGTCACCTGCGTCATACATTTCAGGCTCTCCGAGGTCGAGCCAGTGCCCGATGATGCCGTCATCGATGAGAGGCTGGCGCTTCTGATCATGCCAGTATGCGCCTGCCGCTTCGTTGGTCCAATCGATCATCCCACCTTTGCCCCACCAGTCGTTTGAGGTGAGGTACTCGGCGGCGCAGACTGAGCAGCCGTTCTTCACGAGGTAGCCGAAACCTTCTAGATCGGAGTGCTCGGTCAGACCCTTGCCAACGTAGGATTCTTCGATCGTCATGAGGCCAATGCCATCGTTCGATTCGTAGCTAGCAATCTTTGTTGCTGGGCTGGGAAATGCGGTGGTGTCCCAGTCGAGTGTCCCCATTTTTGTGTTATCGGATCCTGCAGTAACTCCACCGAACCAGTCGAGGTCAAGCAGGAAGCCATCGACAGGAAACTTCGATGTTTGTAGGCCCGCCAAGATACCGTCGACCTCGGCCCAGTCGTCATATCCGAACTCTGAAACCCAGAGGCCAAGTGCCTTCTTGGGGGGCACTGTTGGGTAGCCCGTCAGTTCGAGGTAGTCGTCGCGGAGGTCCGGCAGATCTGGTCCAGTCATCACGTACCAGCGGATCTGGTCACCCCAAGTGTCCATGGTCCAAGGATCACCCGTGAGGTCCCATTGCTGCTTGTAGGGCTGATCCACGAATAGTCCGTAGTTCTTAGAGCTATCGCCCACAGCGAACAGGACCGGGATTTGCACGTTGCCGACGGGTCCGTTGTCAGCGTCGTAGATCATGGCGTTCCCCTGGGTGTTTCCAGGAGTACGCGTGCGGCCCACCCAGTCACCATCAGCGCTACCGCCGGTGAAGAACTGGGCACCCAGGCCATAGGCATTCGCCATGCTTTCCTTGGTGAAGGACAGACCTTTCCAGTCGCTTGTCAGGTTCCTCGGGCACACGGTCTGTAGCAGCAGATCAGGTGTGCGCGTCGTGTCGTAGACGTCTGCACAAAGCGTTGTGCCGTTCACAACAACCTTCATATCGGAAGTAGTGAGCGTGTTTCCGGACTGAGTGAAACTTGTCGGACCGGTGTAGTCGATCTTGTCGATCTGCGAGGTTGTAAAGATCGGATCGTCAGTACCGGGGCTGGGGTTTGCTGATAGCTCGAAATGAGCAAGGTCATCATCAAGGAACTCGACGATGAGGTATTGGCTTCCTGACGTGAACTCGGTGCGGACTGGGCCGGTGTATGCCTCGAGCACTACTGAACGACTTGACACCGAGCTGGCGAGTTTCACATAGGTGACTTGCTCGACGTCGTTGTGATACCAGCCGCTGGAAGCAGTCTTGAGAGAGGCCATTGTGGAGTACTCGGTCATTGCTGTGCCACCGAGGGTAACTTTCTCCCGTCGTGGTCCTATCACCTGCAGTGTGCTGGTGGTTGTGAGCGCAGGAATGGTCAACGTGACGTCCTGGGTTGTCGCGTTCTGCGAGGACGTGATGGTGCGATATGTGCTGTTCGCATCATCAAAATAGTCGTAAGAAGAGACGCCATCAGGGAAGATACGAAACACGAGATTTGTATAGACGTCGATATCGTTGCTGATGTTGCCGCCGAGTTGGTAGTCCGCATTGAGGTTGAGGGGCACTATCGCCCCAGGGCGTGCGTAGACAGCGATCGTATCGAGGCTGACATCGTCGGTGACTGTGCGGGGGCCCTCGACGGAATTGCCACTCCAGAAATCGACCCAGCGGCCAGCCGGCAAGTAGACGCTCTTAGTTGTAGCGCTGGCAGTAGTCACTGGCGCCACCAGCAACTGATCTCCAAACATGTACTGCTGATCAAGGGCTGAGGCTGTGGAGTCATCCGGGAACTCTGAGGACATGGCTCGCATCATCGCGACACCGGTCGTGGCGCTGCGATCAGCCTCTGTATACACATATGGGAGCAGGTTCATGCGTAGGTTGGCGAACTTGCGAAAGATCGGCACAACTGTCGTGTCGCCGGTCCTTGATTGTACGTTCCACGGAGTTCGTGCTTCGGAGGTAGTTGGGTTCGAAGCCTCCGAGTGATATTGCATGATCGGAGAGAAAGTTGACATCGCAGCAGACCGAAGATAGAGGTCGGCTGAGGGGAAGGTCCCGGTGAACCCGGCCATATCCCAGGACCAGTAAGGCACGCCTGACTGACCTGCGCTGAGACCCGCCCTCAGCGCTTCCTGGAACGCCGCGAATGTGGATTCCTGGTCACCGGCCCAGAAAATCGAGTTTCCTTGTGCACCGGAGGTACCGGCACGGCTGAATATGGTGCCATCACCTGTGGTCTTGGTGTCCACATAGTCGCTATACGCACCTGTGTATTCGTTCGGGTACTGGTTGTGCATTTCGTCGCCGGTGCGACCATCGCTAAAGCTCACATTGCGGCCGAAGATAATTTCGCTGCCATCAGTCTTGAATCCATCAATGCCGACATCGTCAAGGAGGTAGTCGCGTTTGCTCATCCACCAATTGGTTGCGGCGCTGCTGGTGTAGTCCGGGATCATGCTGTCACCAAACCATTGACCAGTGGGGATCTGATATGGACTGCCTGATCCGTCGCCGACCACATAACCCTGGGTCGTGGCATAGGACTTGTCGTTGGTGTGTTGCTGCGGTTCCGTTGATGGGTTCGTGTCAAAGTTCTCCTTGAACACCGGTATCTGCCACAGCAGCACTTTGACATCTTGATTGTGCGCTTTGGTGACCATTGCGGCAGGGTCAGACCAGGCCGTGCCGCTCGGGAAGGTCAGGTCACTGAGGGCCAGCTTTCCGCTGCCGGCGGTTGCCGTGTAGGTCGCTCCGTGCCAGACATAAAAGGTGGCTTCGTCTGACCATTGCTCAAGAACCATGGCACTGTGAGGAATGTCGTAGCTCTTGAACTTTGCGAGCTCAGCCTCGACCTCGGTCTGGGTGTTCCACTCGTTCGCTGAGGCCCACAACCCGAAGGCCCACTTCGGCGGAAGTTGAGGACGCGTCGTGGTCGTCGTGTAGGCATCCAGGATCTCTGTTGGAGTGCCAGTGTAGAAATAGTAGTCAAGCGTCGAGTTCAGACTGCCGTCTGTGTCGACCGTAAACCCTGCCATGTCTGTGTTGTAAGTGCCAATGTTGAAGATTGAGTAGTAGGTGCTCGGAATGTAGATTCCGTATCCCGCAGAATTCGTGAAGAACGGCACCGAAAGATAGGTGCGTTGGTTGCTGCCTTGATTCTTGTACTGGTTGAAGACGTAGTTGTTTACGTCGTTGCCGCGCTGATCAATCGTGTCGTAGCGCTCACCGAAACCTTCGAAGCGTTCACCCGTTGGAGTCAGGAGATGGTCCTCGATCTTGGTGACCGTTGAACTGCCGTCACTGAGCCACCCGATGTTGCGAAAACTGGCTGGATCATACTGCCGGGTAATCAATGTCGTGCCGTCACCTTCGTAGACCGACAAACGGTAGGGAGTCTTTTGCAACTTGATTACGAGATCTGTCGTTGCGATCTCAAGGGTGCCTGTTGAGTTTGTGATCGTGTAACTCGCTGAGCCAGAGATGTTCAGGCCATTGCCGTTGGGGGCTATCTGAGTACGGAAACTGTCAGTCGTAGGAAACGCAAATCGGATCTTTGGTGTGAAATCACCAGCGCTGTCCCCCGTGGTGACATCTACGGTGGTGCCGTTATCTGTGTAGCCAGTTACGTTCGTCACATTGCTCCACGAGGTGACCGTAAATGAGAACGGGCCCGTGGTTTGTTCGCCTGAGCCATTGACATTGGCGTGCACGGTGTACGTGATGTCGTCGCCGCGGGCAAAGCTCCCCATGTTTATCTTCCAGTAGGAGTTATTACCGCTGTTGTTGTCCCAACTGGCACCGATATCGGTCTGGACCACCGAGTTCTTTGTCCACGTGATCCATACGGCTTGGCCAGATTCGACTGGCCAGGTTGTGGTGTTCAGGACAACTGTTTCGCCAGCGATTGGGTCGCGCGGCGCGCGCTCGGTCGCCTCAGTCGAATAGAGATCGTCGTTTCCGTAGGGGTCATGGAACAATCCTCCAAGCGCAGCAGCTGGATCCGCTGGGCCGATCGCCACCAACAGCGACATCAATAACGCTGTGAGCACAACCACAGAGATGAAATGGACTGAAGGACGTGTCGTATTGTGACTGGACTGCACGGTCGACCCCTTACATTGCTGTTGTGTTACAGCAATCTTCGGTCATTGACCGAAGAAAGTCAAGCACCTGGTCGATTTGGGTACTTAGCAGTCGGTGTAGGTCCAATCCAGAGGAACTATGGGATCAGCGCCGGACGCCGATAACCCTCGGGGCGGAGCGCAGGTTCGAACATTTCACTAAGCAGCAGACTTGCTGCACCCCGCGCCCAGGATTCCTCGTCCCAGTCTTCGATCACCACCTCCAGATGGTCCCTAAGTCCATCGAAACAGTGACTCGCAAGCGACAGTTCGAACGTGTCACGGAACAGGTTGGCGGCACCTACGCCTTCGCCCGTGACAACAATCAGTTCTGGGTTCAGTACATTGACGAGATTTGCGGTTGCCACGCCCAATGAATTGGCTGCGGCGGCATAAACCTCGAGTGCTTCGGGAACGCCAAGGCGAGCAAGGTCTAGAGCCTCGCTTGGTTCGACCCGGCGACCCAACCGCCGCGATATGTCTCTTGCAATCGCCAAGTTACCGACTTCGGACTCAAGACAACCACTTCCACCACATCCGCACGGCTCACCTGGTGACCTCACCTTCACATGACCGAACTCGCCAGCCCCCCCGCTTGCTCCTCGATAGAGCTTGCCGTCCAGGATCATTCCGAGACCAACACCTCGCCCGACACTAATCAGCAACAAATTCGAAGTGTCCCGACCAGCGCCAAACCACTTCTCTATCGATACGAGCGCATTCACGTCATTATCCACAGTCACAGGAAGATCCAGCTCAGCCTCGAGCAGGCTTGCCAATGGAACGTCGCGCCAATCGTTGTACGTTGCGTGACAGACCACCCCATTCGCTGAGTCGATGATGCCCGCTAACCCCACCCCGAGACCGTGCACGGGACGTCCGCCCGCGGCGGGCACAAGTAGTCTCGCAACCTCGGCAATGACCGCCACGACGTGGTCAACTCCTTGATGCCTCAGGTTGCCGCGGGATCGAGCAACCACCGTCGCATCAAGGTCGGTCAGGACTGCAATCACCTCTGTCTCCGTGACCTTCGCCCCGAGCACGAAGCCTGCCGCGGCGACCAACTCCAGCAACACAGGCTTACGACCACCCACTGACTTACCGGTAGCAGTCTCGTGCAGCAATCCGTACTCAATGAGTTGGCCGGTGATGCCTGACACCGTGGCCGGACTCAGACCAGTCGCCTTCACGATCTCAGTCCTGGATGCCGTCCCCGAAGAGCGCAGAGTTCCCAAAACGAGCGCTTGATTCATCTCGCGTATCAGCTGTTTGCTGCCTGTCCGCGACCGCCGCATTCGTTCCTTGCGCCGAGAGGTTTCGGATTCCTCGGCTAGAGCCACTGTACTTATCGCGACGTCAATAGTTACGGCAGTCCGGCGCCGTAAGCCGTCTTTCGTCAGAGCTGACGCCATTCTTACCGAGCCCTCAACGCGCCGGAGATCACGACGCAGACGCCACAATCAAACTAGATCGGCGAGAACACTCCGTTGAGATGCTACGAGCTGGCTGCCCATCGGTACACGGCGATCTCCTGCAACGGAACGCAACGGGTCACCCAGGATTGACCGGTGTGAAGCGCCCCGGGGACATAGCCACCAACGCGATCCAACGATCGGCCAGGTCGCGGTGACGAGCAATGGGCAGAGAAAATCGAACACGGGCGCCTCTTTCGTGACGCCTGTATCAAGCGGCTCAGGTACCGGCATCTCTAGCACCGAGTCGATCTGGACAGCTACCACGGCTGCATCCTAGGGATCGACGCGCCCAGACGATCATCAACTTCTCCAAAGCACGGTGCCTAAGTGGGTGCCTAACTTCTCGGTATCAGCCGGACTGAGTCGGACTCGCTGGACGATCACTCGGACTAAACCCTGCTCAACGGACTGCGCCGGACTTCCTGGACGATTCTCTCGAGACTCTTGATCACACACGTTCTGGGTTCAAGTCCCAGGGGGCGCACTACAGACTCGGCTATTCGAGTCTTCCGCGGAAGAGCCCCCCGGCATCGGTGAGGCGTCAGCTGATCGCTCTCAGCGCGATGAGGTTACGCTTCACGAGGGAATTTGCTTCTTCGGGACAGCTGCTAGCAGTAGGCGACGAGCTCCCCGGGCACGCTGGGGTTCACCGTGTCGCCGCCCTCCCCGAAGACCGCAGTTCCCGTCACCGTGGTGCCGTCGAGCCTCAGGTCGACCTGCCCTCCGCTGGCGGAGTAGGCACCCCAGGCGACCTCGTTCCCCGGAACGTCCCAGATCTGGATGATCGACAGCGGGGCGCTGCCGTACTGATCGGGGCCGAGGAGTTCAGCAGCGATGAGGTACTGCCCGTCGTAGGAATTAACGGAAAGCAGAAGGTCCCTCCCCGCAAGGCCAGCATCCATGGGCGAAGTAACGCACTCGACGTTGAACTCGAACGACTCGCCATTGTCAAGCGTCAGCGTGGCAGTACCGGCCTCACCGGCGGACCCGGGATCCGATGACTCAGCCTGCTCGGTGGAAGCCGCCGGGGGCTGCGTGCTGACAGGGCCGTCCGTTGGCTGGGTTGGCTCGCCGGTAGTGGCAGCCGTTGATTGGGTCCCCGCTGCGGTTCCCGCATTTGCGGTGGTATCGCCCGATTCGGAGTCGTCGCTACCACAGGCCGCGACAACCAGCACCATTACAAAAAGTATAGGGACGAGACGGGCCATAGCTGCCTTCCCGACAACTCCGCTTGCTCCTCAGAGTACCACCAGAGTGGGCTCAGAACTAGCCCAGATCCCACGAGTGTGTCGTTTCGGC
>CAYUOD010000032.1:0-13167 GCA_964446225.1 uncultured Acidimicrobiales bacterium
GGTAACGATAGACGATTCCTGTGAGCGTTTCGGTGACGTACAGTGATGTCTGGTCCGGACCGATTGCGATGCCGTTGGCAAACTGTCTGCCACGGTCGAGGATCTGTGCTTCTCCCGTCGAGGGATCAACCACCACTACCCTGCCGTCGAGCGTGCATTCGTGACGTTCTTGTGGCCGGAGATTTTCGAAGGCGTTGATTCTGATACCAGAGTCAGTCATGTAGATGAGGCCATCAGGACCGATGCAAAGGTCATTCGGCCACAGCAGTTTCTCATTCGAAGCCGTTCCGGTGATCAGTACGGCATCTTCGGCATCTTCGTCGAGTCGCAGCAGGGCCGGGAAGCGGGATTCTGTGATCCACAGACCGCCATTGGAATCCACGGCTAGCCCGTTGGGCCTACCGGTGGTTGCCAACAGCTTACGATCGTCTCTGGCCGGACCAAGCAGTGTGATGGTGCCGCTGCCCATTTCGGTGATTATCCAAGATGAGGTGCCCGCGGCCACAGGTCCCTCCGGCTCTTTGACATCGTCGAAGAGTTTTCGCACGGCTAGAACTGCACGTTTGGTGTTAGTACGAGCGATGACTTCGGCGACTACTTCGGCAATGCTCTGATCGATGTCGATCGTAATCGCATCTGCAGGTTCTTCGAGCGTTGTGAACTGGCTCCGTAGGAGACCGCCGAGCATGAAGTGCTGTGTGCGCATGGCGAGGCGATTGGCGATGAGTTGTTCCCTGCCCTTTAGGTACACGAGCGCAATGTCCTCATCGTCAGTGACGAGTTGGTCTCGGTATCGTTCTTTGAGTGCTGAGCAAGCGATGACTGCTTGCTCAGCGGACTTCTGCAAGTTGACTATCGCCTCTCGTACCTGCGTCAGCCACGGCGCCCGATCGTCATCGGTAAGCGGAATTCCTTGTTGCATCTTTGCGACGCTTGCGGGGGAGTGAAGGTCATCAGCGTCGAGGAACGTCCAGTCGAGTTGCTCTGCCAATGCCCGTCCCACAGTGGTTTTGCCCGATCCAGAAACGCCCACCAACAAAATGACTTGGGGTGCCTTCATTGTTGGCTGCGCCTGGGAGTTCTGGGGCTCAGCCGGACCGGCGATCGCTCCTTGCTGGATCGATAGATCGCTTCGAAGAGTTCGACCGTACTTCGACCCTCAACTCCAGAGATTGCGAGGGGGCGGCCCGAGCGAACTGCATTGATAAAGTCGCGAATGACGAGTTCGTGGTAGCGCAGAATGGGATCTCCGGCATAAAAGTCTGCCTCGTCGTCTCGTCTCCAGTCGTCGAGCAATCGCTCCTCGCCGGGAACTGTCCATACATCGTTGAAAGGTGCCTGCTTCATTTGCGATGAACCCGCTATGAACATGGACCCGCCGTCAGTCTGCACGCCGAGCGTCGCACCCGAGTCGCCGTGCACAAGAACACGTGCATGAAGACCAGGGTTTTGCGAGTTGCTAGCAACGATTGATGCGAGCCTCCCTTCGCCTCGCAGTACCGCGACTGCGCTGTCCTCAACCTCAATCCCAGCATGGTTGAGGTTGGCGCAGTAGCCAAACACCTCCTCGAACGGTCCGATCAGCCATTGCAGCAAGTCCAGGTGGTGTACGGCCTGGTTAATGAGCACTCCACCGCCTTCGCCGCTCCATGTGCCCCGCCACGAGTCTGACTCGTAGTACTCCGGGCTTCTCCAACCGAGAAGGCTGACCGTTGCGAGAACTGGTTGACCGATGGCGCCTCGCTCGATTGCGGCCTTCATTCGCTGAACGGGAGGGAGTAGCCTGCGCTGGCTTACGACCCCAACGAGCGTGCCAGCAGTCTCGGCGGCTTTGAGTATCTGGTCACACTCGGCCACGCTGGTGGCAAGCGGCTTCTCGACGAGAACGTGAGCGCCAGAGTCAGCCGCGCCGGTTGCGACTTCAGCGTGCGATGGATGCGGGGTCGCGACTATTACGATGTTGATGCCGAGTGATTCAACTGCAGTCCCGACTTCTGTGAACGCCTCGATTTCGTACTCATGGGCAAAAGGTTCGGCACGTCCCGCGTCACGGCCGACGACAGCAACGAGTTGCGCATTATCTATGGCTTGAAGGGCCTTCGCGTGAACATGCGCGATGTTCCCGTGACCGACGATTGCCACTCGGGTCGGTGACTGACCCGTTGGTGTCTCATCCATCGGAATCTGAACGTGTGTCGTTGCCCGTCTTCACTGCGTTTCCGGAGGTCGCGGATTCGTATGCGGCGAAGACAAGTTCCATGGTTCGCGCCGTCTGGCGGCCATCTGTTTCTGCAGGCAGCCCACTTACGAGTCTCTCCACGAAGTGTCTCTGCATGGCCTCGTAGCCCTGTTGTATTCCGTCTCCAGAAAATTGTATTCGGGACACCAACCCCTCGGGTGTCCACACCTCAAGCAGACCAGCGTAGGACAAGAGTGCCGAGCCTTCATCTCCTTCGATGGTTACCTCGCTCCACGTGACTTGTCGGCGCTGCGGATACGGCGGCATTGCCCATGACATGAAGATGGTCGCGCTCGTGTCTCGGTGCTTGCTGACAATAAGTGCTTGGTCCTCTCCTGTGATCTCATTGCTGATTTGTTGCGTTAGAGCGAACAGGCTGTCCGCCTCTCCGAGCAGGAGTCGCGCGACATCGAGGTGGTGGACTCCGAGATCCATAATGATCAACTGGGGCGCGTCCATGAGATGTTTCTGGCAGCCAAAGTCAGGGCTGGGCAGGGTGATCTGAGCTTGTGAGGTAATGCGCAGCGATCTGATGTGGCCAAGTGTGCCAGCAGCGACAATCTTGGCAAGTTCGCGGAACCACGGCTGGAAGCGGGCGTTCTCGTTGATAGTCAGGGCAACGCCGTTCTCTTCACACACCCGTATCATGGCCTCGACCTCGCCTGGGGATGGAGCCATAGGTTTCTGGCAGAGCACGTGAACACCACGTTCGGCGGCCAAGCTCACCAGTGCAAGATGTGTATGTGCTGGCGTAGCGATATCGACGAAGTCAGGCTGAACCTTGTCGAGCATGATGGTGTACTCGTCGAATACACCTGGCACGTGGTACTCGGCTGCTCGCCGTTCAGCATCCTCACGATGGAGACTTGAGACCCCCACGATCCGGGCTGATCCTACGTGCGACCAAGCATCGAGTTGGAATCCGCTGGTGTATCCGCAGCCTACGAGTACGCCGGTCAGCGGTGTTGTGGGTGTGGTCACGCACTCATGGTACACCGGTAAACCAGCCGGGGTCATGGCCTTTGCGGGCATAGCTGGCAAGGAGTATCATACATGGGCGACCGGTCGACCAATTGAGGACAGATTGTTGGATCCCTACGTCAGCCTCGGAGTGCGGCCAGTTATCAACGTGGCGACGACGCTCACCATGCTGGGTGGCTCGCTCATGTGCGAGGAGGTCCTTGCAGCCATGAACGCGGCGTCAAGTCAGTATGTGTCCATCGAAGAGTTGCATCTGGCTGTGGGTAGGCGAATCGCAACTTTGACAGGCAATGAGGCGGCCCACGTAACTGGAGGATGCGCCGCTGCGATCGTTCTTGGCGTGCTTGCTGCCGCCAATCGCGGTTCGACGGCTCTCATCGACCGGCCGCTGCTGGAGACTGACTTACCGTCGGAAGTAGTTGTCGACCGATCCCATGACATCGCCTACTTGCCAGCGATTCGCCTCGCTGGGGCTCACATCTGTTGGATAGGAGACGGCGAGTCCACGACTCAGGCAGAACTTCACAGCGCCATTGCCGACACCACCGCGGCTGTCTTCTACGTCGCTGGGAGCATCCATGAGGGCGCCGCGCTGTCGCTTGCGGAAACGATTCGTGTTGCGCATGCCAGTGGTGTGCCGGTCATCGTAGACGCTGCAGCTCAGCTTCCGCCGGTTCAGAACCTTCGGCACTACACAACAGAATTGGGGGCAGACCTGGCCTTGTTTAGTGGCGGGAAGGGCCTTCGCGGGCCGCAGAGCAGTGGGCTTATTGTGGGTAGTCGGCGCTATGTGGCTGCCTGCGCCGCTAACGCTTCACCTTCTCCTGGGCTTGCTCGAGCTCTGAAAGTTGGCAAGGAGGAGATCGTCGGCCTGGCCAAGGCGATTGAACTTTATGTGGCGAGGGATCAGGCCGCTGATCGTCGTCAGCATGAACTGGTTTGTGGCGGTTGGGTCCGTCAACTCGACGAAATGCCGGGAGTGACTGCCTGCCTTCGCCGCACAAACGAGGCGGGCCAGCCGTCCCCCAGAGTACTCGTTACTGTCTCGGCACAGGAGGCAGGTGGAGATGCGGACCAGTTCAGACGTGAGTTGTGGGATCGCCCCACTCGCATCGCCGTACTGGCTGACAGTTCCGATACGTTCTATATCACGCCAGACACTCTGGCATCGGGCGAGGCTGGCATGGTGATCGAAGCGATTCGTAGCGTGTGTGACCGGATGCGCAAAGCGAAAGCGCTCCCATGACGCAGGCAGGTATACCTGGCCGATCAGCGCTTGACCGGATTGTGGGCAGTGGACTCATCGCAGTCGTCCGTGGGATATTTCCGATAGACCGTCTGCTGCGCATCGCGGAGACTTTGCAGTCCTCACAAATTGACGTAGTCGAAGTGACACTCAATTCCAAGGACGCGCTAGGGCACATTTCCAGCTTGAGGAAGCTGTTACCCATGTCGACGCTGGTCGGCGCTGGCACGGTGTGTACTTCAGCTGACCTAGAGTTCGCCGCTCAAGCCGGAGCGGAGTTTGCGATTGGCCCCAACATTGAACCCGAAGCACTGATCACAGCTCGCCGGCTAGGCATTCTGATGATTCCTGGTGTCCTTACGCCCACCGAGGTTCACATGGCTGGAACGTTCGGGTGTGAGGCCGTCAAGCTATTTCCGGCGAACAGCGTAGGGCCGGAGTATCTCAAGAGCCTTCGGGCAGTGTTCGGTGACATGAAGTTCATTCCGACTGGCGGTGTCACTTGCGCAAACCTTGGCGCCTACCGCAGAGCGGGCGCGGCTGCTGCGGGCATTGGCAGCGCTCTTGTCACTACAGATCTGAACGATGATGCAGGTCTGGCCCATAGAGCATCTGCAATCCGTGCTGCTTGGGATCGCGCACTGTGACGAGGTTCGACGTAACCAGCGTCGGGGAAGCGATGATCCGACTCAGTGTCTATTCAGGTACGCGCCTCGTGGACGCCGACAGGCTGACCGTTCATACGGGTGGGGCTGAGTCGAATGTGCTCTCTGGCCTAAGCCAGCTTGGGCATCGTTGCGCATGGATTGGTGGTCTTCCAGAGAACCATCTGGGTCATCGAGTTGCACGTGACCTGAGCAGGGTCGGCATCGATGTCTCTGGGGCATATCACTGCACCGCTTCACGTATGGGCGTGTACTACGTCGAGCACGCGGGTGAACCTCTTGTCACGTCAGTGCTGTACGACAGGGCCGACAGTTGCGCGAGCTCATTGCGACCAGACCTCGTGAACTGGGAGACATTGCTCGACACACAAATCGTGCATCTCACTGGTATCACGCCTGCGTTGTCTGTGTCGGCGCTTGCCACAATCGAGCAGACGTTTCGCCGATCTAGAGACGCTGGGGTAAAGCTCAGCTTCGACGTGAACTTTCGGTCCAAGCTGTGGTCGAGTGACGAAGCGAGTGCCGTGCTGAGGCCGCTCATCGAAGAGGTGGATGTACTGATTTGCTCCCACCGTGACGCTGTGCTGCTGTTTGGATGTGATGCGGATCCTTATGAAGCACTCAGTCAACTTGGTGATCTGACGACAGCCAGTTGCTGTGTACTCACTCGCGGCAACCAGGGTGCGATGGCGCATGACCGGTCCACGCTTTATGAGGAGGCCGCACTACCAGGCGTTGTTCTTGATCGTATGGGTGCTGGCGATGCCTTTGCTGCGGGTCTGCTTCATGGAATATTGCTCGGTGACATCCGCGGGGGACTGCGGTTTGGCGCAACAATGGGCTCGCTTGCGTTGGGCCAGTTCGGAGACATGGTCACGACCAACCTCGATGAGGTGACGGCGCTGAGCGATCCGGTCGAGAGTCCAATGGACGTTGACCGCTGAGGTCAGGTCTAGTTAGGTATCGGAGTCGAACTGGAACAGACCGCATCCGCCGTCGAGGGTCACGACTGAGCCCGTCATGTAGCTGGCCTCGTCGCTGCAGAGGTAGGCCGCAAGCTGACCAAGTTCATTCGTGTTTCCGAGACGATTCAGCGGAATCACCTGTTTTACCCGCGCGGCGTACTGCGGTTCGGTACGAAGCTGATGTGCTGCTAGTCCGGCATTTACAATGCCCGGAGCAATCACATTGACGCGAACTCCGTGTGCTGCAAGCTCTCGTGCTATCGATTTGGCCAGCATGTTCGCGCCCGCTTTGGATGCTGAGTAAGCGCCGATTTCAGGCCAAGGAATGTCCTGTACCCATGATCCGGTAAACAGGAGAAGTCCCCCGCTACCTTCGAACACCATTCGACGTGCCGCCGACTGGGCGGTGTTGAAGACGCCGGTCAAGTTGACATCGATCTGGCGTTGCCACTGGCCTGAGCTGATCTCGAGGAAGGGGGCGGACTCTGCGATTGCAGCATTACAGATGGCAGTGTCAAGCACTGGAATAGCGCTGACGGCTTCGTCGAGTTCTGCACGATTGGTTACATCGGCCTCAACATATCGAATGTGAGCCGGATCCATGCCGCGGAGGCGTCCTTTGGCGGTCTCGTTAGCAACTCTGTCGAGCAGCGTTACGTCGGCTCCGCGTTCAAGGAGCACGCGCGCCATGCCAAGTCCAATGTCGCCGACACCGCCAGTCAGAAGAATGCTCTTGCCAACGAGATCGTGATTGCGGTCATTCATGCTCTGCCCTCCTTGTACTGAAACGACTTGGGGTGAAGCCTGAGACGCCAACCGATGCGGCGAAGAGAGCTCCGGCCTCTGGCTGGGCCTGTTTCGCCTCATCGTCCAGGCCATAGGAGGCAGTAGTAATGAAGAGCGTGTCGAGATTTGCTCCTCCGAAGGTGCAGGACGTCACGCGACTGACTGGCAGTTCGATGACGGTGTCGAGTGTTCCGTCGGGCGTATAGCGATGTACTGCTCGTCCGTCCCACAACGCGACCCAGAGGCAACCCTCAGAATCCAGTGTCATACCGTCTGGGTACCCCTGTCCCTTGGGAACCTCGACGACTTGTGTTGGCTGCCCGAGGTCTGGCACCAAGGAGTCGTAGCGATATGCCTTCACTGCCCGAGTGGGTGTATCGATGTGGTACATCGTTGCTCCGTCGGCGGTCCATTCAAGGCCGTTGGATATCGTCAGACCTCTGAGAAGGCATTCCACTAAGCCTGCGCCATTGACGCGATATAACGATGCCGTTCCCTGACGGTCATCGATTGCCATCGTCCCTCCGACGAACGCGCCATGCGGATCACACTTTCCCTCGTTCAATCGCGTTGTGGAATCGTCTGATTCGATGCCTGCCAGCAGAATCCACTGGTTCGTGTCGTCTGCGACATACAGGCCATCTTCGAGTGCTGCGAGGAAGCCACCTGTTGCTCGCAGAGCAACTGCTCCGATTTGTGATGGAGTAGGCACCGAATCACTCTGGCCGGTGGTGGGGTTCGTTACGAGCAGCTGTTTCCCAGATATGTCGATCCAGACAAGTCTCTGTGAGATCTCGTCCCATATAGGCCCCTCACCGAGTTCGGTACGAGTTTCTGAGACGGTTTCGGCAGGTATCCGGGCTGTGCTCACGACCTCTCCGCACTGTTGGTTTACCGGTATACCAACATCTTACATCAGATCGAAGAGTAGAGTGGTCGACCGGTCGGCCAATGTGCTACATTCTGTGTACGAACAGATATGGAGAATGCCGTGACAACAACTAGAGACTCCGAGACGGCCCCAACCCCTCAGCCATCTTCAGCTAAGTGCAGTGGAAGCGTAGACATTCGCTTCCTGGGCACAGCGGCCTTTGAAATAGTAACGGCCAACGGTGTTCGCGTTCTCATCGATCCGTTCCTGGACGAGAGCGACGTGTCGCCTCTGAAGGTCTCAGACTTGAGTGATCTAGATCTATTGGTAGTGACACACGCTGCCTATGATCACCTGGGTGACACTCTAAAAATCATGCAGCAGTGGCCCGATGTGACTTGCCTTGCCGGAGTGGATGTACGCGGCTATCTCATGGCCAAGGGGATCGGGGCGGACCGGATCTGGTCGAGCCCTTGGGGGATGATGGTTTCGGTGTGTGGTGTAACGATTCGACCGGTGTATTCGCGGCACTGGTCGTACATTCAGGGCTCGGACGGCACGCCCTACTCCAGCATTCCCCTCGGCTACATCGTCTATGCATCTGAGTCGTGCCGGATCTATCACTCTGGTGACACAGCACTGTTTAGCGACATGAAACTCTTGCAGGAACTGTACGAGCCGACTGTGGGACTAATCAACGTGGGTGTCCCAGGGGATCATCTCGGCGCAAAACACGGGGTTCCGGAGTATCTCTCGGGTGAGATGGATGGCCGTGAGGCCGCGATGGCGGTCGACTGGTTGGGCCTCCAGACGGTAATTCCTTGTCACCACGACGATGTCACGCTGCCTGAGGTTGTTGACTTCGCTGCCAGGGTCCGTTCCGCAGGCCGGACCGAAGTAGCGTTGTTGGACCCAGGAGATTCACTGCGTGTTTCCTAGAGTCGACGGCGCTATTCGGGGAGACAGGTATTGAGAGTCGGTACAGCCTGGTACGGGTTTCGAGATCTCACGGCGTCGAACTACATGGCTACGGCTGCTTCGCTTCATCTGCGGTATGTCGAGGTGCCCTTGTACTGGCACATCATCGAGGACGCCAAGTTTGATCCTCGGCGAAGCCAGGATTTGCTTCGACTCGTTGAGCGGTCCGGGGTGGAGCTGCACGCTGGTGTTGCAGCTCTGGACCTCGCGGCGCCCTTCGACATTCTCGGCAACCCCATTGAGGACGAAGTCGTTGCATTTAATCTCGTGGTAGCCAGGCGTGTCATCGATGTGGGGGCCACCCTTGGTCTTGAGGTGGTGCGTCTAACCGAGCCAAACATAGGCGAAACACACCTGAATGTTGCTGACAGCTACATGGAGACAACTGGGTCGGCATTGCGCGAGCTCGGAAGCTACGCGGACGACAAGGGCGTGAAAGTCGTCGCTGAGAACTTTGGCCTTACGGCGCTACAAATGCGGACGCTACTCGACGCGGCTGATCATCCCAACGTGGGCACTTTGTTCGATCCGTGTAACTACATGCGGATGGGAGTTGACCCTCTTGAGGCCCTCCGGCTTGTGAGCGATCGCATCTTCTATTGCCATTTCAAGGACACGATCGCGAAGGACCCGCGCTCCCCCGATGAGCTCTATGCCGGATCGAGGTGGCGCCCGTCAGTGGCCGTGGGTGCTGGCGACATTGACTGGGCCATGCTCATTCCAGCACTTTGTGAGGTGTATGACGGCGTTGTCGCATTTGAGTGTGAGATGCCCGATGACGTCGTGGCCGCGACAGCCCAGAGTCGCGACTATGTCGCCTCGATTCTTGCCGCTGATACGCCTAGCCCTTGACGGAGCCCGACGTCAGCCCTTCCATGAACCGGCGGCTGAAGAACGCGTAGAGCACCAGTATCGGTGCTGTCATCATCGTGCCAGCCGCGGCAAGGAGCGGCACGTTTGTGAGATACCTACCTTGGAAGAAGCTCAGTGCGACGGGCAACGTCCTGAGCGATTCGTCCTGTATGAGCACCAGGCTGAGGAGGAACTCATTCCATGTCCACATGAACAGGAGAAGTGTAAGGGTCAGAATTGCTGGACGCGCCAACGGCAGCCATATTGATCTGAGTGTCCTGAGTGACGATGCACCATCGATGGCAGCGGCGTCTTCAAGGGCCACAGGTGCCTGGACAAAGAACGCTGCCATCCAGAACGTTCCAAACGCTACGGACTGACCAACCTGCGGAAGAATCAAGGCCCAGTAAGTGTTCGTGAGGCCGACCCGGTCGAAGATATGGAACAGTGGGATAATGATGGCTTCGGTGGGGACCATGACACCTACGAGGAGATACAAGAACAACAGCTTCTTCAGCGGGAAGTCGAAGCGACCGAATCCGTAGCCAGCGAGCAGCGATAGCACGACTGACAGTGACACGGTGATCACCGCGACAATCAGACTTGACTTGAAGGCGGAGTCAAAGCTGGCGACGTTCCATGCTTCAGAGAAGTTGCTGAGTTCGAGGTTTGATGGCAGTCGTAAGGGCTGGTCCGCCAGATCCTGTTTGGACTTGATGGATGTGACCCACATCAAGACGACGGGTCCGATAGTTAGGATACAAAAGAGGCCCAAGAACATGTGAGCCAGGAACCGGGGACGCTCGGGTTTCACTGGGCCCCGATCCGGCGGCTGGCGAGAATGCCGAGCGTGATGGCGAAGGTGATCAGGACAAGTATTGTGCCAGCCGAGGCAGCAAGGCCAACTTCTCGCTGGTTAAAGGCTGTGCGGAATATGTAGAAACCTACGACATCCGTGGCTCGTGCTGGGCCGCCGCGTGTCATTACGAATACGAGGTCAAAGACCTTTAGTGCGGTGACGATTGTGACCACGATTGCAACGGTCAGTTCGTTGCGAATTCCAGGCAGAGTGACGTGTCTGAACGTTTGGAGACGGTTCGCTCCGTCGATTGATGCGGCGTCGTAGAGTCCTAAGTCGATCTTCTCAATTCCCGCGATGAACAGCACCATTGCGAAGCCGTACATGACCCATGAGCCGACTAATCCCACAGCAGGTAGCGCCCAGTCGACGTCTCCGAGGAACGGGAAGGGGTCGCGTCCGGTTGCTGTCAGGACAGCGTTGGCTGGTCCTGATACCGGGCTGTAGATCCAGCGCCAGATGATGCCGATAACGACCATTGGCATGACATAGGGCAAGAACAGGATGAAGCGGTACGCGGGGATCATTCTGGACTTCCGGTTGACCCGGATCGTCTCGGCCAGAAGCAGCGCCAAGAGAATGGGAATAACACTGTAGAAGACCATGAAACGGAAGTTGTTGGACAACGCGTTTGTGAAGATGTCTGAATCCAGGACGGACTCGTAGTTGTCGAATCCGACGAACACTGCTGGTGTAAGACCGTCCCATTCGTAGAGACTCAGACCAATGGTGACTACGAGTGGGGCGAAGATGAAGAGCGTGTAGAAGACCAGAGGCACTGCGACGAACGCATACGGAACCCAGGGTTTGCGTCCGGCGTGCGCCATGAGTGTGTCCGTCACGGGCGGTCAGGGGGCGACGCGAGATGTCTGATCATGGCGCGTCGCCCCTTCTTGGTTTAGGACTCTGCAAGGTATTCCTGATAAGTGACGTCGAGCGCCTCGACAAACTCTTCAGCGGTGATATCTCCACTGACGAGCAGTTGCGATTCGGCGACCATCGTGTCAAACATGGTAGGTGCTGCCCAGTCGAGGTAGTGGCCCACTTGGTCCGCACCGGTGATGTCGCCCCAGGCCTGTTGGGCCTCTGCTGCGAGCGCGGATTGAGTCGAGTCTGCTGGTGGCGTACGGGTTGTCAAAGCACCAGCGTTCGCGAGTACGAGCGCAGCACGCTCGGACATCATGAAGTCGATGAATTCAAGGCCCAACTCCTGGGCCTCAGAATCTATCCGAATGGCATATGGCTCTGAGGTTGCGCCTACCTGAGGCGGGAGTCCGTCTCCGCGGGGAGTAAGGAAGAATCCGAAGGTCTCGGAGTCGAGTTCTGGAACAATCCAGGTGCCGGTCTGCATGATTGCACCTTCGCCACCAGCGAAGAGCCCGATGGAGTCGCCATAGGCGATTCCCTCAAACGCTGGCGTGAAGTAGTCGGCTTCAATCCAGCTCGCAAGCGTCTCCGCTCCGTCGCGGAGTGCAGCGGAATTGAATGAGCGATCACCCCTGCCATAAATGAGGTCGTTGACGTAGTCGGTGTTCGCGTTTGCGTTGCCCAGCGCCATGAACGTGTGGAGAATCGGAAAGCCTTCGACGTTTCCAGCAGTGAATGGCACCTCGCCTGCGGCCGCCAGGGATTCGAGTAGGGCATTGAACTCGTCCATAGTCGTGGGCGGTTCGACGCCCACTTCTGCAAATATGTCCTTGTTGTAGAACCAGCCGAGAAACTCGACCTCGGGCGCTATTCCGTAGACGTTGCCTGTACCAAACTCTGCGCCATCAGCCGAGAACATTGTCTTGGTGAGGATGTTGGTTCCGAAGTCATCGAACCAGCCCCGTTCAGTTCCAAAACTTGTGAGATCGAGCAGTAGTCCTGCTTCGACTGCCTTACCCATGTCAGGTCGGCCCTGGGGTACTACAGCCACATCTGGTCCGTCAGACTGGCCCAACGCTAAGAGGACTGTCGCTTTGAGATCGTCGAAGGTCTTTGATTGGCGATCGATAGTGACTTCCCATTCGGCAGCGAATTCGTCGTACAACTGCTGGTAGGCCTCGTCGATGGCTGGTGATGCAGCCACCTTGTCCCATACGACCAGAGTTTCGCCCGCGAATGATGAGGCATCGTCCGGCGGAGTGTCCGTTGTGGCGTCAGTTGTTTGCGTATCGTCCGGTGCTGTAGATGTCTCAGCTGTTGTGGTGCCTGATGCCTCGTCGGAGGCTGTGGAGTCGCCGCTGTCGCCGCAGGCCGCGGCGACCAGTGCGAGTGCTGCAATTATCCAGAGCCATCGATTCCGTGTCTTCATGTCTCAACCTCCCGTAGGTTGTCCGGCCAGAAAATTGATTGGCCGACCGGTCGACCGGTAGTGTACTTCCTGTTGGATCCAGACGCAAGGATAGGGGATTGGTTGACCGGTGCGCCACCTCTCAGTTCGAGGAGACGAGGCACATCAGGAACAACCGGCGCATGTCGGATGGGAGCCAACGCGCCTTGTCGTCCGCATTGGATACAGCGTCTCTGCTCCACAGATCGCTGAGCTCTGGTGGAGGTGCTGTATCTCCGATTTAGGAGAGGGCCCGGGGACTCTTCGGTCAGCTGATGACCTTGTCGTCATAGCGGTGCTTCCGGCGGCGGCCTTCTATTTTTGCGAGTCGAGAGGTGAGGTCGATGGTCCACTCATTGAATACACTTGGCCAATCTAGGGGGAAGAATGTCAGAACCACGAGTCGTTCGC
>CAYUOD010000033.1:0-12436 GCA_964446225.1 uncultured Acidimicrobiales bacterium
AACGTTTGGCATGCGTATTCCGGGATCCCATCGCCCCGATGTACCCGACGTTCGTGGCCAGGGCAGCCACCAGGGCCGGTACGTCGAACTTGTTGTCGTGGGTCAGCACGCAGACCGCGTCCCTGGGACCAAGCTCGGTGCCTACTTTCTCCAACAGACGATGTGGCCAATCGACGACGACTTCATCGGCCATAGGAAACCTACGCTCGGTCGCAAACACTTCGCGCGCGTCGCATACGGTCACGCGGAAACCAAGAAACTTTGCCGCCTCATTCAGTGCGCGGGTGAAATCCACGGCACCAAAGATCAACATCTGTGGCCGCGGAGCCTGCACCTCGATAAATACGGCCACCTCTTCCATCCGCGCCTCACCGTGACTGCCGTAATGGCGAAGCTCGGTGAGTCCGGTTTCGAGACCCGCTATTGCGTCCCGCTCGACGACGCGGTTGAGATCGGCGTCTCCAAGATCGCCGAGACTGTTGAAATCAGGCCGCACCAGCAGCTTCGCTCCGGTGTGATCACCCGAGATAACCGTGGCCAGCACAACTGGCTGCTCGGCTCGAAGCGCACTCGCGTAGACCTCGTACAGGCTTACCAATTCAGCTCCTCGATAAATAGATGAACGGTTCCGCCACAAGTCAGCCCCACAGCAAAGGCCTCATCGTCGCTGTAGCCGAAAGTGACAACGCCCGCGGTGCGCTCGCCATCAAGAAGACTCATAGCCTCACCCACCACCGCGCCTTCCACACATCCACCCGAGACCGAGCCTGCGACCTCTCCGCGTTCATTGACCGCCATCGCAGCACCCGGATCGCGCGGACCAGATCCATCGATATCCACAACCCGCGCCAGTGCGACCCTCAGCTTGGCGTCCCGCCAGCGGTCGATGTCGTCAAGCAGTTCGTTCATCTGATCTCCTGTTGATCCTGCAACACCATTGCCAAGCTACCCAGAGATGCCAGCGAATGTCCTTCACGAAAGTCATCGATGTAATCCAGCGCAGCAGCCATTCCACGCGCGAGAGGAGCATAACCGGGCGTGTGCTTGAGTGGATTCACCCAGATGAGACGATGGGCCACCCGCTGCAGGCGCTGCATCTGTTCTGCCAGAACCGCCGGATCACCCCGATCCCAGCCATCTGAGAGCATCACGACTGTGGCGCCACGAGCCATTCCGCGCAACCCCCAACGGTCATTGAACTCGCGCAGGCTCTCACCCAACCGCGTGCCACCGGACCAGTCGGCCACATTCGCTGCGGCATGTCTCAGAGCTGCGTCGGGGTCCCGCGACGAGAGTTCCCGGGTGATTCTCGTGAGACGCGTACCAATCGTAAATGCCTCAATGCGCTGTTGAGCGGTAACCGCCACGTGAGCAAAGCGCACGAGCTGGCGCGCATAGTCCTCCATCGAACCACTGATGTCGATGAGCAGGACAATGCGGCGAGTACGGACTCCCTGCGATCGCTTCCAAAGACGCAACGCCTCACCTTCGCTCCGTATCGCTGCGCGCATCGTGCGCTGAATGTCCACAGACCCGCGCTGGTGGCGTACAGCGACGCTGCGCCGCGAACGCTGCGTGGGAGACCGCCAGCGGAGCTCTCCCATGGCGCTTGCTATCTCAGCGAGTTCCGCCCTGGAGCAGTCGGCGAAGTCCTTGTCGCGCAGCACCTCTAGGCGGGAGAAGCGAAGTGCCTGGCTCTCGGAGTCATCGCTGGAGGCGTGCTGGTCGTCGTCGGGCTCAACCTCGTCATCGTCCAGCAGCAGCGTCACCGTCTCCTCTGGAGTCTCCTCAGCTGCGTAGGCAAAACGACGGCCTTCCCACAGCGTCTCAAAAGCGCGGTCATAGATCGGGATCTCTTCTGGATCTCTCACGAGCGTTGCCCGGCCTGCCCAGTACACGTCGTCGCGTGTCGTGAGCCCGATCGCCCCAAGTGACTCCGTGTAGGTCAGGACGTCGCCCACCGCGACCTCGACACCAGCCATACGCAGAAGCTGCGCAAAGCCCACGGCGACCCGCTCTGGTCTTGTGTAATCAGGCGCGCGGCCTGCCTCGGTGAACCGTCCCGCTAGATCGTCGTCAGCCGGCACGCTGCAATGCCGCTTTCAGCAGTTCCTGTATACCTGCTGTTTCCACCCGGTCCTGATCTTCGCGATACTTCAGCACCACACCAACAGAGGCACGGATCGAGTCCTCATCCAGCTGCTCCTGCCCAAGCCGCGCAAGGGCTCGAGCCCAGTCGATCGACTCGGAAACCCCAGGTGGCTTGTACAACCCGAGGTCGCGCATCTCAGCCACGACGGCGGCTACCTGCCGCGCGAGAACTTCGGTCACCTCTGCTGCCTTCAGCTGCACTATCGCGACTTCGCGCTCAAATGACGGGTGCTCCACCCAGTGATAGAGACAGCGACGCTTGAGTGCATCATGTACGTCGCGAGTGCGATTGGATGTGAGGATCACCACCGGTGGAACCAGTGCTCTGAACTCACCCAACTCTGGAATCGTCACGGCATATTCGCTGAGCACCTCAAGCAGAAATGCCTCAAACTCGTCGTCGGCCCGATCCACCTCATCGATGAGCAGCACGGGTGGCGGGGTCGTGCCATCGCTGTCGAGAGCCCTCAGCAGCGGGCGGCGCAAGAGAAAACGTTCGTCATAGAGTTCGTTTTCGAGTGTGACTGCATCCGCTGAGATGCCAGCGGCTTCGGACGCTCGCAAATGCAGCAACTGGCGGGGATAGTCCCACTCGTAGAGGGCCTGCGAGGCATCTATACCCTCATAGCACTGCAACCTGATCAGCTCGCCACCGGTCCAACGCGCGAGGACTTTGGCGACCTCGGTCTTGCCGACGCCGGCCTCCCCCTCGAGGAGCAGTGGCCTCTGCAGCGAGAGCGAGAGCATCACCGCTGTGGCAAGACCCTCATCGGGGAGATAGTCGTGTTCCTCGAGTGAACGAGCCACCGAGGCAACAGTTTCAGAACGATTTGTCATGACAGCTTCCAAGCGTAGAACCTATGACTCCACAAGCGCTTATCCACTCGCGAGATTTCGCAGCTAGCGTCGTAAGCGAACGAGGAGGAATCGATGGATCTGGGTTTAACCAACAAGCGCGCAGCCGTGGCTGCGGGGAGCGCAGGCCTTGGCCTGGGGGTGGCCCAAACACTCATCGACGAAGGCGCGAAGGTGGTCATATGCGGCCGAGATACAGATCGTCTCGCCAGTGCAGTCGCACAACTGGGACCCAACGCGAAGGCGCTCACCGCAGATCTTTCTGAGCCAGCTGCAGCCAAAGCATTCGTCGAGCAGGCATCGGCACAACTCGGCGGCCTCGACATTCTGGTACCCAACGCCGGCGGACCACCACCGGGAACCTTCGCCACAACGTCTATTGACGACTACCTCTCGGCCCTGAATCTGAACATGCTCTCAGCCATCTCGATGTGCAGGGCCGCTATTCCAGCGATGACCGCTCAGGGCTTCGGACGTGTCGTCGCAATCACCTCTATCGGCGCGAAACATCCGATCTCAACACTCATCGCCTCCTCGACCGCCCGGGCGGGACTCAGCGCCTTCTTGAAGGTCACCGCCACCGAGGTCGCACCCAAGGGTGTGACCGTCAACTCTGTACTCCCAGGACTGCATGCAACCGACCGCGTGAAACGACTCGAAGGAATGGATCCGAAGAAGCTGATCCCTGTTCAGCGTCTTGGCGACCCAATGGAGTTTGGCGCTCTCGTGGCATTTCTGTGTAGTCAGCAGGCGGCGTTCATCACCGGAACGGCCATCGGCGCGGACGGCGGAGCGCCGGCATCGCTGTTCTAAGCGCCAACAATTCTGGGAGGCGTCGCTCCATCCGATATGCGGTAACGAGGCGACGCTTCCCGTTAGTTAGGCAGCGGCCCGGCCGCGTAGGTAGCAACTCAGCTTCAGCGAGTAGTGGCCCGCCAGGACGCCAAGGGCCGTGTTAGCAACAGCAAACAACCCGCCAGCTAGCAACCCACTGAGCCCGTCGGCGAGCCCGGACACCGCCAGGATCACGATCCAGGCGATCGCAGCGACCAGAATGGCAATGCGGCCGCGAGAGAACAGCGCAGCTACGTAGCCAACGATCAACAGAGTTGGAATCATGGCCTGAAGTCTACGACTCACAGGCGCGAACACCACGTCGCCTGCGAGCACTGTCACGCAGCCTCGGGGTACTCAGATGGACTCCCCTAAGCGACGCCGCTGGCCTCCAGGGCACGCCGCGTGAGCACGCGGGCGAGGTGTGACCGATAGGCAGGTGAGGCGTTGAGATCGCCGGGGGGATCGATGCCCTCGCTTGCCGCCTGGGCAGCGTCTGCTGCCGCTGCTCCGCCTGCGACCGCCGTTTCCACAGCAGTCGCACGAATGGGCGTGGAACCCATGTTCACAAGAGCGACGCGTGTAGAACCGTTGTTGACCGCAGCCACGCCGACGATGGCCCAGTCCTGGGCCCGGCGGTTGAACTTCTGGTAGTTCCAGCCAGCTCCCGGCACCTTCGGCACCCGGATCTCGGTAAGCATCTCGTCATCAGCCAACTCAGACTCGAAGTAGCCAGTGAAGAACTCCGTCGCTTTAATCTCACGGCTCCCGTTTGGACCCTTGGCTACCAGCGTGCCGCCCAGTGCAAGGACAGCGGCGGGCAGATCTGAAGCTGGATCGGAGTGGGCAAGTGATCCACCGAGCGTGCCGCGATGGCGGACCTGGGGATCGCCGACAACTGAGGCGACATGGCGCAGAATCGGCACCTGAGACTCAAGCAGTGAACTCGTCGCAAGATCATGGTGGCGGGTCATTGCTCCGATGACGATCTCGTCACCATCCTCACGGATGTATGACAACTCAGAAAGACGTCCGACGTCGACAACAACAGTTGGCACAGCCAGGCGGAGTTTCATCATCGGCAGTAAGGACTGGCCGCCAGCCATCAGCTTGGCCTCGTCCCCATGCTCACCGAGAAGACCGATGGCATGCTCAGCTGATTCTGCAAGTTGGTAATCGAATGCTGCGGGGATCATCATGCACCTCCAGCGGCGGACAGAACCGCTTTCACAATGTTGTGGTAACCCGTGCAACGACACAGGTTGCCTTCCAGGCCCTCGCGAACATCCTGTTCGCTGGGCGAGGCGTTCTCTTCAAGCAGCGACACCGCCGCCATGACCATGCCGGGTGTGCAGTAGCCACACTGCAGGGCGTGGTTCTCGCGGAATGCCTCTTGCATGGGATGCATCGAGTCACTCGATGGATCAGCCAAGCCCTCAATGGTGAGCAGATCCTGCCCGTCGGCCTGTATGGCCAGCATCGTGCAGGACTTCACTGATTCGCCGTTGACGTGCACCGTGCAAGCACCGCAGGACGATGTATCGCAGCCGATGTTTGTACCGGTGAGTCCGAGTGTCTCGCGCAAGTAATGCACGAGCAGCAAGCGTGGTTCGACATCATGCTCACGATCGATGCCGTTCACGGTCATTGTGACCTTCAAAACTGCCCCCTTTGAGTTCTCTGGGCCATCATGCCGCAGATTTGGTGTGCCTGCCCAAGTTCGCAGAAATTACTACGGCGTGTACCGCAGCAACCCCCGATATGCCCATAATCCAACAAGTGCGACCCCGCCTGCAAGTGCAAGGAGCCCTGGCCAGGTGTCAGCCCAGGAGATGGCGCCTTCCAGATATCCCTGCCTTGCCATGCGCAGCACATTCGTCAGGGGATTCACCCTAGCGGCAGCATGCAGCCACCCCGTACTGACGTCCACGGGAACTTGCGCGTTGGACAGGAAAATCGAGAAGAATATGACCACCTGGAACAGCGGAGCCACCGTGAGCGTCTTCGCCCGGTACATCAAGCCCATCGACCAGCATGATGCGACGATCGATATGCCAGCAACCGCAAGACCCAGCAGAATGAGACCAGCCAGGTTCGGCAGGGCCGAACCAAGCAGCACACCAAACGCCAACACGACCGCAGCGGTGAACAGCGAACGCACTACGTAGGCAGCGATCGGGCCAACCATGAGCAAGAGGCGGGGTTGGGGAGTAAGCAGGATGCGGTCCATGAAGCCAGACTCGATATCCCGGCCCAGACCGAAGCCCGCTCCAATGCCGGCGAAGGCCGCCCCCTGGCAGATCATGAACGGCACGAACCAGTCGTAGATATTGTCCGTCGGGAAGCCAGGCAGATTCGTCAGTGACACGTAGACGCCCGTGAACGTGATGAGGAAGAACAGCGGGAATATCAGCGTAGGAATAATTGCGGCCGGGATACGGATCGTGAGCAGGTACACGCGCACCATAAGTTGCCAGCCGGAGTCCATGGCCACCGTCATCGTGACAACCTCCAACGCAAAGCCCACAACGCAAGCAGCATGCTGAGCAGTGCAAAGATCGCCGCGATGACTACCGCCTCAAGAGCCGAACTGTATGACCACCCACTGATCACGAGCTCACGCAGACCGTTCACCATTACGGTCACAGGATTCGCCTCAGCGACCTCCCGGTACCAACCCTGCATAAGGGCCGTCGGGAAGAAGGCCGAGCTGAAGAACACGAGCGCGAACGTCACAGGAAACAGCCCGCTGATGGCCTCCTGGGAGGCGGTGCGCAGCGCAATGGCCATGGTGAACGCTCCTACGGCAACACCAAGCAGAGCGCCAACCAGCACGAGCACCGCCATGCCAGCAACCCCGGCCTGGATTGAACCACCCAGTAACTGCATGACTATGGAAAAGAACAGAGCGAAGAAGGCCCCAAGGGTGGCCGCCCCTCCCACCCGGCCCGCCAGGATCGAGATACGCGAGATGGGCATTGCCACCAGGCGGTCAAAGAATCCGGTCTCCATGTCGATGGCCATGTCCACGCCAGCGGCCAAACAGCCGAAGAGCACAGCGTGAATGAGCGTGCCGGGCAACAAGAAGCTGTAGAAGCTGTCCACCTCAGGGAACCCAGGAAGGTTCCGTGTGTCGTCGAACGCCGCGGTGTTCAGCGCTGCGAAAAACAGCGGAAAGATGAGCCCGGAGATCCATTGTGCTGGCTTACGGGCAAGTGAAAGCACCGCACGGTGCGAGAGCGCCAGCGTCTGGACTATGGGACTGTTTCGCGGCAACCCGACCGCAGAGACCGTCATTCGACCGCCCCAAGAGCATCGGCGTCGACGTCGATGCCAATGTCAGCCTCGTTGTCCGACCCTTCAAGGCGCCTGCCGGTTGCCTCGGCGAAAACGTCGTCGAGGCTCGGAGCATCCAGTTCCATGTGTTCAACAACAAGACCAGCCTCATCCAACTGCCTCACCACATCTGCCATAGCGCTCGCGCCGGCCTCAAGACCGACCGCAATACGGCCTTCTCGAGCGGGCCTCAGGTCTCCGAAAGTACTCAGCACCTGGGCCGCCTCATCGGATCTGGTCCGGTCCATCAACTCAACGCGCAGCGTTGGGTAGCCAACGGCCTTCTTGAGCACACTCGGCACGCCATCACGCACAATCTTGCCGCCGTCGATTATCGCAATCCTGTTACACAGCTCATCGGCCTCTTCGAGATACTGCGTGGTGAGAAAAACCGTCGTACCTTCGTTGTTCAACCGGCGCACCTCATCCCACAGCGAGATACGACTCATCGGGTCAAGGCCGGTCGTGGGTTCGTCAAGGAACAACACCGTTGGTTCGTGCACAAGTGACAACGCGAGGTCCAGGCGTCTGCGCATGCCGCCCGAATAAGTCCCCACACGACGATCAGCAGCCGCAGACAGTCCGACGCGCTCAAGGAGTTCCTCACTACGGGTCTGGCGTGCGGTACGGCTGAGTCCGTACAGCGTGGCCTGAAGGCGGACCAGTTCACGTCCGGTCAGGGTGGGGTCCACGGAAGCATCCTGAAGTGCAACGCCGATGGTTCGACGTACTTCAGAAGCCTGCTTCACTATGTCCATACCGCCTACGAATGCCTCACCGGACGTCGGCCGGAGCAGCGTCGTGAGCATGCGGACGATGGTTGTCTTGCCAGCACCGTTAGGTCCGAGGAAACCGAACACCTCGCCGGCCTCGACCCTGAGATCCACCCCGGCAACTGCTTCGAGGTCACCGAATTTGCGGACCAGGTTGTGGGTCTCGATTGGCGCAGCTGTGCTCATGGAACCTCTTCGAAAGCAGTAGAGCTACACGCTACCCACGTCGACCACCAGCAACGAAAGCGCTGCCTTGCTCTAACTTCCGTTGACCAGGTATTCGAAGCCCCGCCAGGGCCACTCGGGCGGGAACTCAATCTGCGCAGGTGCTGGCTCCTGAATCACGTACAGCTCAGCGCCATTCGGGACGAGGAGTTGCTCGCGGCGCACCTCACGCTCCAGGAAGTCCGGATCATTCAACAGCCTGCGTTCTGACTCCAGATCTGCGACGTCCTGCTCGAGCTCGAGAAGGTTCTGCTGCTTCTCCCTGAGTTCCTGCCGCTGATCCAGATACAGGCGCGTTGGAAACACGCCCACGAAGAGCACACCCACGATGAACAGGGTGACAGGAATGACGCTGAGCCAACCCTTGCGACGACGCTTGGGCGGCGTAGATTCATCTTCTACGTTTGATTCCATAACCAGTCCTAGGTGAAAGCCGCACGGCCCCAGTACGCGGCCGTGTCACCGAGCTGCTCCTCGATACGAAGCAGCTGGTTATATTTTGCAACACGATCACTCCGAGCTGGTGCACCCGTCTTGATTTGTCCACAGTTGGTCGCAACCGCCAGGTCCGCAATAGTGGAGTCCTCTGTCTCGCCCGAACGGTGGGACATCACGCAGGTGTACGCGTTTCTGGTCGCAAGCCCAACGGTATCCAGGGTCTCGGTGAGGCTCCCGATCTGGTTCACCTTGATGAGAATCGAGTTGGCAATGCCCTCATCAATGCCGCGACCCAGTCGTTCCACATTGGTTACAAACAGGTCATCGCCAACAAGTTGCACCTTGTCGCCGAGCTTCTTCGTGAGCAGCGCCCAACCGTCCCAGTCCTGCTCATCCAAGCCATCTTCGATGGAGACAATCGGATAGCGGTCCGCGAGGTCTGCGAGGTAGTCCGTCATTTCGCCGGAGTTGAGTTCGCGACCCTCGCCGGACAATTTGTAGAGCCCATCCTCATAGAACTCGCTCGCGGCGGCATCCATGGCGAGACACATGTCTTCACCGGGCCGCAGCCCAGCTCGTTCAATCGCCTCCACGAGAAGAGCGAGCGCGTCCTCGTTGGAGCCCAGGTTCGGGGCGAACCCTCCCTCGTCTCCAACGGCCGTGGCGAGGCCCCGCTCCTTCAGAACTGCCTTCAGGACATGATAAGTCTGGACACCCCACCGCAAGCCCTCAGAGAACGACGCGGCGCCCACCGGCATAATCATGAACTCCTGGATGTCCACGTTGTTGTCGGCGTGCTCACCCCCGTTGATGACGTTGAGCATGGGTACCGGAAGTACATGTGCATTCGTGCCACCGATATGGCGGTAAAGCGGCAAACCAAGTTCATCGGCACCAGCTTTGGCGAGCGCCAACGAAACGCCCAGGATCGCGTTCGCCCCAAGCCGGCTCTTGTTATCGGTGCCATCCAGGTCAACCAGGAATCTGTCGATCCCACGCTGATCAAGAGCTTCGAGACCGAACAAGGCGTCGGCGATCTCATTATTCACCGCGCCTACAGCGGTCTGGACACCTTTACCCATATAGCGCTCGCCGCCATCACGAAGCTCAACCGCTTCGAACTGTCCGGTGGAGGCGCCAGAAGGCACAATCGCGCGTCCAATCGCTCCACTCGCGAGAAGGACCTCAACCTCAACGGTGGGGTTCCCTCTGGAGTCCAGAATCTCGCGACCTACGAGATAATCGATACTGCTCACGGCTCACTCACTCCTCGGGCCAATGACCCGGTTGTAACTCCAACCACGGTACTTGTTACGCGGGGTCAATCCCGTCCGCCCCGATGCAGAGTTCCGGGAAGCGGCTATCGTCGTCGCATGACCAAGCATCGTGTCTCGCTGACCTATTGCGTGCCGTGAAACTACTCAGAACGCGCCGTGAGCGCGACTCACGACGTGCTCTCGAACTATCAGCACGTCATCGAAAGTTATGAGCTCATTACCGGGAGCAAAGGTGTCTACGAGTTCATCGTTGATGGAAGTGTTCTGTACTCCAAACACGACCTGGGACGCCATGCGCACGACGGAGAACTCCTCGAACTCTTCACCACACACGTCGGCCCCACCGTGCCCCGCTACGGCAATGATGGCCACTAGCCCGCCGAGCCGGATCTGAGGCCCCAGTGGTGACCACGTACGCCAAGAGCATCCAACTCTCAGAGCTGGAAGCCGACCCCGATCCGATCCTGCAGCGCCTCCGCGAAGAGTCGCCCGTTGCCTACCTGCCGGCGCTCGAGATGTGGTTCGTCACGCGCTGGGACGATCTGGTCTACATAGAAGAACATGCAGAACTGTTCACTGCGGCTACCGAGCCATCGTTTCTGGCGCGCACTCTTGGCGTCAACATGCTGACGCTGGATCCTCCAGAATCGAGCCGAATCCGCAATGCCATGATCGGTTCGTTCCAGCCCGGCGGAATTAGTGGAGATTACGTCAAAGCCCGGCTCGAAGACTTGGCGAAACACTTTCTGGGTGAGTTCGCCGAGGCTGGTCAGGTGGAGTTGATGGGCGCGTTCGCCGCTCCCCTGAGCGCCGCATCTCTGGCCGATGTGCTGGGCATTGCTGACTACGGCTGGGAAACGATATGGGGCTGGTGCTGTGGAGTCTGCGCAGATCTTGCCAACTTTGAGAACGATCCGGAGCTTGAGGCCAAGGGCAGCGCTGCAAAAGCCGAACTTGAGACGGTGCTCACTGAGCGCATCAACCAGCTGCGTGAGGCACCCGGAAGCGGAGCCATCAGCGACTTCGTACGGGCAGACGCCGACGGCCGACCACTGTCCAACACCGAGATCATCAACAACGTCCGACTCATGATCTCAGGCGGCATCAACGAGCCACGGGACGGCATTGGCCTGGTGGTCATGACGCTCCTGCAACATCCTGAGACGCTGAGCGAGGTGCTCGCAGAACCACGCCTCTGGCGTCGAGCGGTGGAAGAAACGTTCCGGCTACACAGCCCCGTCGGCACCATCACGCGTCAGGCAACTCAAGATCTCGAGATTGCCGGCGTAGCAATTCCCGCTGGGGATCTCGTGTCCGGGATTCTCCATTCCGCAAATCTCGATGAGGAACACTGGCAAGAGCCAGCGAGCTTCGATATCCACCGCAGAGAAGGCGGCCACGCAGCGTTCGCCCTCGGACCACACCGTTGTCTTGGGGAGTGGTTGGGTCGCCAGGAGGTCCGCGTCGGAGCTCAGACGGTCTTCGAAAACCTACCGAACCTCCGCCTGACCGCCGAGCCAGTGGTCAGCGGCTTCGAGTTCCGGGGACCTTCGGAATTGCATCTCGCCTGGTCCTAGACCCGCGTCGGGTTACAGGCGCCGCCACCGCCACACCATCTCGGCCCTGGCCGGCTCACCCGGCACCAGTGTGCGCGGCGCGAGGCCGAGCATCTCGGGGCGATGGCTCATCGGTTCTACACACACCGCTGGCCCGCCGGTGTCCGCCAAGCCCAGACAGGGCAGATCTGATTCGATCCAGAGCTCAAGGCGCTGCCCCCAACGCAGAACAGTGGGTCCGGTCATCGCCTCATAGAACTGCTTGGGTGATTCAGTGAAAGCCTCTCTGGTGAACTCGGACACGATGCCATCGTCGAAGCGTGGAAACGTACGGCCGGCGTCCGCGAAGATCCTCACCGGATCGCTGGCGCCCAGCTGACGCTGAAACCAACTCCGCCATCCAACCGTCACTGGCATGACTTCGTCAGCATGGAGCTCAATGCTGTGCGTGAGCCGATCCTCCTCCAGCACATGGCGTTGAATCACATGTCCCCGCCAGGGCCAGCGGTGGCCGAAATCACTGCGGATGGTGAACTCATCAATCGCCTCACATCGTCTCTGCAGCACCGTGCCACCCACAGCGTGGTTGCGATAGTTACGGTCCAAGGCCACAGATCGTCCGCTGGCCTGAAAGCGCCCATCCATAATTGCTCCTGCCCAGGGTGCCTGCACTCCGCTGCCCCAGCTCAGAACTCCCCCGACACGTTCAGTGACGACGGCCTCGCCGTCTATCCAAAGTCCTGCAACTCGGCCACCGTCCCGGAGGTCCACCGACAGCCTGGCCCCGCGCGCTCGCTGAGTCAGGCGATCAACCACCGCTACCTGGGCCCCTCGGCACGGTCGTCGTGGGACTTAAGAAGCTCCACTTTGGCCTGGTCCCAATACCGGTCAAGGCCAACCAGATCGCAGTCACGCAGCGAGACGCCGTCGGCTGCGGCGTACTGCTCAACCAACTTGAAGCGTTCCTTGAACACGATCGACGAGGCATGGA
>CAYUOD010000034.1:0-4104 GCA_964446225.1 uncultured Acidimicrobiales bacterium
TCGTCGACTGCATAGGTCACCCAATTGAGGTTCGTCCCTTCTTCGAAATGCCCGGTGGCTGATGGAGATCGCTACTGAGCCGACGCCCGATCATCTGAGTCACGGCTGCTCGTGTTGCCGGCTCTGTCAGCTAGAGGACGCATCACACGCGCACGACGAACACGCTGGCCACGACATGAGCGGCGACGCACACGCTGGCCACGGAGCCGGAGGTGGCGGAGAGCACGCCGGTCACGGGGCAGACCACTCGGGCCATGAGTTGATGTTCCGCAAGCGCTTCTTCATCTCAACAGCGCTCAGTGTCCCGGTGCTGTTCTGGAGCGAAACTGTCCAAGGCTGGTTCGACTATTCCGCGCCCGAGTTCACCGGCTCGTTCCTGATCGTGCCAGTGCTCGCCACATTCATCTTCGTGTACGGCGGCTTCCCATTCCTGTCCATGGCCAAATACGAGCTGCAGAAGCGGCAACCGGCGATGATGACCTTGATCTCGCTGGCGATCAGCGTGGCCTACGGATTCTCGATGCTCACTCAACTTGATCCAGACGTCGGAGACGACTTCTTCTGGGAGTTGGTGACGCTCATTGACATCATGCTGCTCGGCCACTGGTTGGAGATGAAAAGTGTCAGAGAGGCCTCCGGCGCCCTTGGGGCCCTGGCAAAGCTCATGCCCGACACCGCCGACGTGGAGGATGCGGACGGCACGATCTCGGTGATCCCGGCCAGCGAGCTTACGCAGGGACGCATTATTCTCATCCGCCCTGGCGCAAGCGTGCCTGCGGACGCCAAAATCGTTGATGGTGAATCGGACTTCGACGAGGCGCTCATCACTGGCGAGTCACGCCCGGTGAGAAAGGGCGTTGAAGCCGCCATCATCGCCGGAACAGTAAACAGCGGCTCAGGGGCAGTCCGGGCAAATGTCACCGCCACAGGTGACGATACAGCCCTATCGGGAATCATGAAGCTCGTCGCTGCCGCTGAAGCAAGCAAGTCGCCGACCCAACTCCTCGCTGACCGCGCGGCCGGTTTCCTCTTCTATGCCGCAGTCCTCTCAGCTGTGTTGACGGCTCTGGTTTGGACCTTGATCTACGGGGGGTTCGATCAGAGAACGGTTGCCCGAGTTGTGACGCTGCTGGTGATTGCCTGTCCGCACGCACTGGGTCTTGCCATCCCCCTCGTGGTATCCAACACGACCGGTCTCGCCGCCAGCAACGGCATCCTCATCAGCAAGCGAGAGGCAATCGATACCGCCCGACACCTCAATGTTGTCGTATTCGACAAGACGGGCACACTCACGACAGGGCAGATGGGAGTCGCCGAGATGCTCACTGTCGAGGGGGTCGAATCGGATCGAGCCCTCGCTCTGGCAGCAGCCGTCGAAGGTGACTCCGAACATCCCATGGCCCGGGCGGTCCGCTCGTCCGCCGAGGAGCGCGGAATCGATATACCAGAACCTGAATCGTTCGAGGCGCTGAAAGGACGCGGTGTCCGGGCGACGATCAACGGGGCAGACGTGTATGTGGGTGGCCCGAGACTCCTCGAGAGTCTTGAGTTGGAGCTGCCGCAGAGCCTCGCCGAGTTCTCCACCAAAGCGGGCGGTCGGGGCGAATCGGTTGTGTTCGTCATCCAAGGCAGCACCCTCATGGCCGCAATCGCCATTTCAGACATTGTCAGGCCAGAGAGCTTCACGGCCCTGAAGGCTCTCAAGGAGCGCGGAGTCGCCGTAGGGATGATCACCGGCGACAGCGACGACGTCGCCCAGGCCGTAGCCGAAACACTCGACCTCGACATCGTGTTCTCGCAGGTCCTTCCCGCGGACAAAGATGCCTACGTGACCCAGCTGCAAGAAAACGGTGACAAGGTCGGCATGGTCGGAGACGGAGTGAACGACGCACCCGCCCTGACGAGGGCCGACATCGGCATCGCTATTGGAAGTGGCACCGATGTGGCCGTCCAGGCAGCCGACCTCGTGCTTGTCAAGAGCGACCCACGCGATGTCGTCAAGATCATCAGGCTGTCGGCTGCAAGCATGCGCAAGCAGCTCCAGAACATCTGGTGGGGAGCTGGCTACAACATCGTGATGATCCCACTCGCCGCAGGTGTACTGGTGCCGTGGGGATTCGACATACCACCAGCCCTCGGAGCGGTATTTATGTCATTGAGCACGATCATCGTTGCGATCAATGCTCAGACGCTGCGCCGCGTCGACCTCAACGAAGCCTGAACAGAACCGCAGAAACCTGCGCAGCAGATGCTCAGCGCAGACTTCTCAGCGATGCAGGGCCAAGTTCTGCCGGCGCTCGAACCACATACGGCGCCTCGAGTTCAGCGATGTCCTCATCTGAAAGCTCAACGTCCAGTGAGGTGATCGCCTCATCGAGTTGCGCGAGCTTGGTGACACCGATGATGGGGGCGGTAACCGCCGGTTTGTGGCGCACCCAGGCGAGAGCGATCTGCGCCATTGATCGCTCGTGGCGCTGCGCGACAGATCGCACGGCGTCGACAACGGCAGCGTCGCCATCTGAGGTGTAGAGAAGTTGGTCGATTCCGTCGGTGGTGGCACGCGTGGTCTTGCCTTCGCCGACGTTCGGTCGCGTCCCAGCGAGTAGTCCACGGGCGAGTGGGGACCACGGAATTACCCCAATGCCTTCGTGGGAGCAGAGCGGATGCATCTCGCGCTCCTCTTCTCGGTAGACGAGGTTGTAGTGGTCCTGCATGGTCGCGAAACGTGCCCAACCGTTACGTTCGCTGAGCGACAACAGCTTCATAAGTTCCCATGCGTACATTGAGCTGGCGCCGATGTACCTCACTTTGCCCGCCGTTACCAGATGATCGAGAGCAACGAGCACTTCCTCGGGTGGTGTTCTCGCGTCGAGACGATGGATCTGGTAGAGATCGATAGTGTCGACGCCGAGCCTGCGAAGACTTGCCTCGCATGCTTGTTGGATGTGCTTGCGGGACAACCCGCCCATGTTTGGCCCATCACCCATTGGCCCGAAGACTTTGGTAGCGATGACGACCTCGTCGCGCTTCGCGAACTCGGCGAGCCACTTTCCAGTTACGACCTCGCTCTCCCCAACTGAGTAGACATCAGCGGTGTCGAAGAAGTTGATCCCGGCCTCAACGGCGTTCCGAAAGAACGGTTTGGCCGTATCGCTGTCGAGGACCCAGGGCCGCCAGTCAGGCGATCCATAGCTCATACAGCCGAGACAGAGCTGCGATACCTGCTGGCCCGTTGATCCCAGTTGGACGTATTCCATTGATTACTCCTTGAAAGACGCGTACAGGTAGCTACCACCACTGACGGGCAACTCAGTGAGCAGTAGAAGACCCCGACTGCGAAAACGCGAGCCGAGGGAAATGAACCCGAATCGCTACCCGGATTCAGGGATCGCCTCACCATGCCGTTCGGACTCTGACCATAGCCCTCCGCGGCGCCAGACGTGTCGACTGGCCCAGAGTCTTCCGCGGAAGACTTTTGCGGTGGCGGTCTCACCGCTCAGAACGATCCGGTCAGCCTGAAGTGACTACCGATCTTCAGGGCATCTAGCGACGTGTTCGTGACTACTCGTCAGCACCCGGGATTTCGTTACGGTCCTCAGCCCAGTCGCCAACCAATTGCTTGTAGTCCTCGATTGACGCAGTCACGACCGCGTGCGCTTCGTCCTTGCCGTAGCGAGATTCGATCTCAACCGACGGCTTGTCGGGGTCGGCCAGCTTGTAGGTGCGGAAGTAGTGATCGAGCCGCTCGACAACATTGATCGGAACGTCATCAAGGGTCTCGACCTGCTCCCAGAACGGATCATTGGAAAGCACGGCAATGATCTTGTCGTCGGCCTCTCCTCGGTCGATCATTCTCAGACCGCCCACGACCTTCACCGTCATGATGATGTCCGCCTGAACAAACGGTCTTTCGGAAAGGACACAGATGTCCAGAGGGTCTCCATCGGCGTGATCTGCCGAAGGGCTCAGCGCGGCCACCCGCTCGCCGCAGTAGGTCTGCGGGATCATGCCATAGAGCGTCGGAGGTGAGCTGCTGCTTTGCAAGACCCGGTCGACTTTGAGCAGTCCGCTTTGTTTGTCCAGCTCATACTTGACCACATCCTG
>CAYUOD010000034.1:4204-9163 GCA_964446225.1 uncultured Acidimicrobiales bacterium
ACCCCGACTCCGGTTTCGTTGCCGACCCCGACGCGACAGCCAGATCCCGGCGAGCCCGCCTGGTCGCCTCAGGCAGTCCACATCCTGGCGAAGCCCACCGGTGCGATCTGCAACCTGGCATGCAGCTACTGCTTCTTTCTCGACAAAGAACTGCTCTATGAGGGCGACCAGTTCAGAATGTCCGACGAGTTGCTGGACAACTACATCCGTTCACTCGTCGAGGCTCATAGCTCTCCAAACGTGGCCGTGGCATGGCAGGGTGGCGAGCCAACGCTGATGGGACTCGACTTCTTCCGGCGGGTGATGGAGTTGGAGGAGAAGTACCGCAAACCGGGCATGACCTATGCGAACACCGTGCAAACGAACGGCACGCTACTCACCGACGAATGGTGCGAGTTCTTCGCCAAAAATGACTATCTCATAGGCATCAGTATCGATGGACCTCGAGAACTCCACGATGCCTACCGGGTCAACAAACGTGGCGAAGGCTCCTTCGACAAGGTCATGCGAGGCCTACGACTGCTCCAGAAACACGGAGTTGAATACAACATCCTCACAACCGTGAACCGAATCAACGGCGACTACCCGGTTGAGGTGTACAAGTTTCTGCGTGACGAAGCAAAGACGAAATGGATGCAGTTCATTCCTGTGGTCGAGCGGGTCGATGAGCACGGCGAACCTGCGGACCTTCGTGGTGCTTACGCCTCAGAACGCTCCGTACTTCCCGAGCAATTTGGAGAGTTCCTCGTCGCGATTTTTGATGAATGGGTGCGCCACGACGTGGCTGAGGTGTATGTACAAACGTTCGAGGCAACGGCCCGCAACTTTGCAGGCATGGATCAGGCGGGTATGTGCGTGTTCAACGAGACCTGCGGAATGGGTCTCGCGCTGGAGCACAATGGCGACCTGTACTCGTGCGATCACTTCGTCGATCCTGAGTTCGTAGTGGGGAACATTGCCGAATCATCCATAAAGGACATCGTCTCAAGCCAGAAGCAGTACGACTTCGGACAGGACAAGCGAGACTCACTCCCTCAGTACTGCCTCGACTGCGACGTGAGGTTCGCATGCCACGGGGAATGTCCGAAAAACCGGTTCACGTTGACTCCCGATGGAGAGCCCGGGCTGAACTACCTATGCGCGGGTTTCAAGAACTTTTTTCATCACGTCGATGAACCAATGCGCGAGATGGTGGACCTCATGCGCAGAGGCGAGTACGCGTCTGACGTCATGGACTCAATAGCGAAAAGCGACCAGCCGTATCTGGCTGAGCTCAAGCACGCGGGCCGAAACGATCCGTGTCCCTGCGGCAGCGGTGCGAAGTTCAAAGTTTGTCACGGCCGCACGCCAAAGCAGCCAGAGGCCGGTCCGCTTCCCGAGTTCCATGGCACCGCCCGGGACCCGGTGACCGAACGAGGCCGCCAGGCCGCTGCACAATCCCGCGAACGGTTTTAAGCGACCGTTCTCGTCAGCAGGTAGCGGACGAATCGACGGTGTATTGGACGCACGAGCGCAAAGTAGAACCGACCCGTTCGGCGCCACAGGTATCTGACTGAAGTGGAGCCTTCGATCGTGTGGGGTTCGTCCGACGGCAGGCTCAGCGAGTAGTTGTACTCCATAAAGCCCATGGACTCACCGAAGACGATCTCGCTTTCGCTACGAGCAACCACCTTCCACGAACCGACCGAAGTGCCAACCCGGAAGCCGCCTTCAGCGATCTCAGCATCGATGCCGGTGCTGGACCTCGTGTTGGTACTCACGAGACGGAGCCAAGCTGGTTGCTTGGTGAACCAATCAGCAGCAACCTGATCCACGGTTGCGTACTGACTCGGCGTCGTCTCGACGCTGAACCGGTCTTGATAGTCCGGAAGTTCGCAGAGAGTCCTGGCGAGAGAATCTTCTCTTGGTATCTGCTCAACTATTTCCGCGCCCGTCACCTGCTCGTCATTTCGTGTCCTGCTTGATCTGGGATGTCGTCATCTGCAAAGTGTCACTGAGTGCCAAACAATTGTCAAGGGGTACGCGGCACTGGCTGCCAGATGTTGGCCCTGTCAAACTCGTGCCATGGGAGAACGAGAGCTGAAGAAGCTACGCACGCGGCGAAACCTCGCCGACGCTGCCGTGCGGCTCTTCACCGAACGCGGCTACGACCAGGTCACGATGGCCGAGGTCGCTGCGATGGCCGGAGTATCCCGACGTACAGCGTTCCGGTACTTCCCATCCAAAGATGATCTCGTGATGGAGTATTCCGCCGAATGGTTCGATGTGTTCAACAAGTCTGTCGACGATCACCCTGAGCTCCCTCTCAGTGGTCGAATTCGCGGAGCTTCCCACGCTGTGGCAGCCCACATTGAGGCGAATCCAGATCCGGTGAGGCAACTCTTCGGACTGGCTGATGCCCACCCCGCCCTCGCCGGACGCTACGCCGCGAGTTCGGCACAGTGGGTCGACCGGATTGCCGCTGAGATCCAACTCGACAAGCCTGCAGACATCGAAGCTCGCATGTTGGCCGCCGCAGTCATGGGCATCATCAACAGCGTCTGTGAGATCTGGGCCGTCACCGACCAGCCCATGTCGCCGCTTCTCGACCGCGGACTCGACCTCATTACAGCGTCATTGGAGTCAGCAGAAACTGATTCTTGACCGGCAGACCCGACTGCTCAGGTGCCGCAGAACGTCTGGAAGCTTTCGCCGAACTCATCTGATGCCGGTTGGGTGAAACGTTCGAATCCTGCTTGCTCGTCATAGGGCTGAGTCACCCGCTCCAAGAGCTCATGAAACGGCCCAAGATCGCCAACCACGGCCGCGTCAAGGGCTGTTTCAACGAGATGATTCCTGGGTATATAGGCCGGGTTCACCAGGTCCATTGCGGTCGCTACTGCAACGGCGGCGGCTCCCTCTTTGGTGAGCCTCTCGTGCCAGCGTTCCAGCCACTCCGTGAGCGGGTCAGCGTCGCTGAACAAGAAGTCCAGGCCTCGCATGTCGCCGCGCAATCTCGAAGCTAACGCCCGGAAACTCATCGTGTAGTCAACATTCTGCGAGTGGAGCAGGCTGAGGAAATCCTCGATCAGGGCAGTGTCGGACCCGGTCGTGCTCGTGAGACCAAGCTTGGCACGCATGCCTACTTCCCAGTGGTGGCGGAACCGTTCGGGGAAGGTCTTGAGCATTGCGGATGCGTTGGTGGCGGCAACTTCGTCGTCTTCGTCTATAAGCGGCAGCAGAGTCTCAGCGAGACGAGCAAGGTTCCAGAGCGCGATGCCTGGCTGGTTCGCAAACGCGTAACGCCCGGAGTGATCAATGGAACTGAAGACTGTGGCTGGGTCGTACTGATCCATGAGTGCGCAGGGGCCGTAGTCAATGCCCTCCCCCGAAATTGTCATGTTGTCGGTATTCATGACGCCATGGATGAAGCCGACCAGCATCCACTGCGCGATGAGTACTGCCTGCGCCTCTATGACATTCGCCAGGAGTGCCAGGTAGCGCTGCCCCCCGACTACATCCGTCGGGTGATGGCGCTCAATCGAGTAATCGGCGAGCCGTCTCAGCAGGCCAGGGTCATTGAGACGGGCCGCGTACTCGAATGTGCCAACGCGGATGTGGCTGGCGGCCACCCGCGTGAGAACTGCACCCGGGAGCGGACCCTCACGCATGACCTTCTCGCCCGTGGCGACCACGGCCAGCGCACGGGTCGTTGGCACGCCGAGCGCGTGCATCCCCTCGGCGATCAGATACTCGCGCAACATTGGTCCGAGGGTGGCTTTGCCGTCTCCACCGCGGGCAAAAGGAGTGCGTCCAGAGCCCTTTAGGTGGATGTCCCGCCGCACCCCACTCGTGTCGACCACTTCGCCAATCAACAACGCCCGGCCATCACCAAGCCGCGGCGAGTAGCCGCCGAACTGGTGCCCGGCATAGGCCAGAGCAATCGGTGATACACCGGCCGGCACCGAATTGCCCACAAGCAACGCGAGGCCGTCCGACGACTGCAGCAAGGCCGGATCTGCGCCAAGGCTGCGGGCAAGCTCCTCGTTGAACACAACGAACTCAGGCGCCAGCACTGCATCTGCCTGCCATTCCAGGAACAGCCCGCTCAGCGCCTGGGCATACGAGTCGTCGAAGTCGAACAAGGTCACCTCAGCAATGGTCATGGCGCTCCGGTATCTGTCAGGTCCTTCAGTATGCCCGCTGTAGGCCGCGCGACATCGCTCGGACTGACGTCCATGAGTCGGCCTGAGCCCGAGCCATCGACGACAGACCGGTTAGGTCCAACTGAGTACGGTAGCGATGACGACCGACGTCATTGGTTTAGCGGCTGCAGTGTTGTTGGCCAGGCGGATTTGGCTGAGAGCTCCCCAGAGTGAGCCGACCAGAAACTCGGCTCTGTCTTTTGCATTTGAGACCTTGTCGGCTTCAAGCGCATGCTGGAATGTGGAGCGCCACAGCTCACGATACTGAGCAAACTCCTGGGCGATCTTGTCTGCGGGTTCGTCGAGTTCAAGGACCGAGTTGACCATGAGGCAACCGCTGCTGCGAGGGTCGTCACTTGTGGCAGGCGAACTCACCCGTTCGAAGACCCCGATGATGCCGTCGACCGATGATGGATCAAACATGACGGCGAGATTGCCCTCGACCCGCTGTCGGTAGCAGGCAAGCGCCTTGGCAAAGAGATCGTCCTTCTCGCCGAACGTGTTGACCAGACTCCGCACTCCGACTCCGGACTGCTTCTCGATGCTGCGGTAGGTGGTGGCGGCATAGCCATGGCGCCAGAACGCGACCATGACCGATTCGAGAAGTTCGGACTCGTCAAATGATCGTGGCCGACCCATCTCGGTGCTCCTCTCGCACTGGTCCGAACATGTTCGTCAGAATTCTACAACATGTGTTGCATTTCTTCTGTCGACAGGGTAGCAATGCTTTTACAACACCAGTTGCAAAAATGAAGGAGCACCAATGGAATCCAAC
>CAYUOD010000034.1:9263-12398 GCA_964446225.1 uncultured Acidimicrobiales bacterium
GCGGTTTCATCGACGCGCTTGGCATTTCATCCAACCTCACCCTCGTGATTCACGACTGGGGCTCAGGACTCGGATTTCGCTGGGCGCACGAACACGAGGACGATGTCAAAGCGATTGCGTTCATGGAGGCGATGATCCGCACCCTGTCGCTCGACGATATGCCCGGCAGCCTGCGTACAGCGATGCGGATGATGCGTGCGCCTGTCACGGGATGGCTCATGGTCAGCGTTGCCAACATCTTCCTGAAGAAGATGCTGCCCGACCTTACCTACGCCAAGATCAGCCCCGAAGCGCTCGACTATTACAAGTCAGCCTTCCCTACAATCTCAAGCCGTAAGGCCATCCTGCAGTGGCCACGCGAACTGCCCTTGGATGGGAAGCCAGCGGACAACACGGCTGTCGTTGAGGCCTACCGCGAATGGCTCACAGAGACCGACATTCCGAAACTGCTGTTCTACGGAAACGCCGGCGTCGCCATCAAAGAGCCCGAGGTCGCCTGGTGCGAAGAGCATCTCTCGACCCTCGACACCGTCGATCTGGGAGACGCGATCCACTTTGTGCAGGAGACCCATCCCCACACGATCGGAACCGAAGTCGCAAAGTGGCGAGCAGGATTCTAGAGACCGAAGTCGAATCGCTCCGCAACTCATGATCGCCGAGAGGCGCTACCATCCAGGTTCGCCGTACGACTTCCGATCCAACAGCCACGAAACCCGACTCGAGTGACAACTCGGAGGGGCACCATGTCCCGGCTTGGCTCACTCGGCTGTTCGAGGGTCTCTGGCGGTGGGTCACGAGCACCAAGCTTGGGTTCGCCGTCTTTGTCGTTCTTGTCTATGTAATTCAATACGGTTCAGGACTTCTCGCCATCGGCGGTCAGGTGAAGTCCGGGGGCGAATTCGCAATGTTGGCAACGGTGGGACTCGTCGCGTCGACCTACGCCTCGGCCCAGCCCGCGCCTACGCCGACAATGGGAACGCTGAGCATGATCCTCACCGGATTCATGGGGGCCTATTTCGACCCGCTGGCGGTTGGCTTGCTTGCCGGAGGGGTTGGCACGCTGGGACTCGTGACAAGTTACGGGGTCGGCGCCACCGGTGTTGGACGCCTCCTGCTTGACCGGGTTGACGACAAGCCAGCCATCAAGACCGCTATCGAGAAGGCGTTCGAAGTCACGAAGCGGTATGGGGCGTCGGCGATACTGGTTCTGGCCCTCATCCCCACCCCTATCTACGCCTGGTCATCGGTAGCCGCCGGGACATCTGGTATCCGCTTCCGCAACTACGTGCTCGCCGCGCTCACCGGAAGCGTTGTGCGCTTCGTGGCGATTGCTTTCGTGGGTGTCGGTATCGAGAAACTCCTGTCATGACGGAATTGAGTGGCAGACGGCATCGAAGAGTTCTTCAACTGGCATGCAGGCAGGCCTACCGAGGGCAGACCCGAGGTGGGTGGCAGTGTGCATTTGCACTGCACCGACGCCGAGGGCGAATGGACGATTACGCGCATAGCCGGTGGAATCATCGACTACGAACGAGCGCACACTATGGGCGACGCGGCGGTCAAAGGCGAAGCGAGCGCACTGTTGCTCTGGCTCTGGCGTCGCAACGGTCCCAGTGTCGAGGTCTTCGGCGACACCGACGTAGCTCAGCGCCTTCAGGACTATTCCAACCTCGGCTAGTGCCAGCGGCCATGCTCCTAATCAGTTCTCCTGAGAGCTCAGTCTGTCCAACCAACCGTCGAGGGTTGCAAGGGCATCCGGCCCCAGGATCTCCATGATCTGATCCTGGGCATCGGTCCAGGCTGTGTCCGCCGAGGCGAGCATCTCGACACCTTGCTCTGTAATGGAGACGCTTTTTGTCCGCCCGGATGGCGCGGAGACGGCTGCGATCCATCCGTTGCGTTCCATAAGGGTGAGATTCCGACTGATCGTCGAGCGTTCGATGGCCAAGGCTTCAGCAATCATCGCTGGGGCAACTTCTCCGCGGATCATCAGCACGCCGAGAACCTCCAGTTGCGGGAGCGATAGACCGAGCGGGCGCATCGCCTTATCGAAGCGACGTGCGATCACACGATGCAGACGGCCAATCCGGTTGCCCAGGCACTGCCTTCGCATACACAGCGAAAGATTCCTGGCTTTCTCGTGTTGCATCTACAACTCTCCCTATATGGTGTATCTACAACATACCAACTATGAGGAAACGACCATGGCCAACTTTGATCCCCTGCTCGATCGCAACGCCACATTCGCCGCCACCGAAGCGCACGTAGGGCTATCACCCATGCCTCGCCACCAGGTGTTCGTAATGTCTTGCATCGACGCGAGAGTTGACCCTGCGATTCTGCTCAAGCTTGACGTGGGCGATGCACTGGTCCTGCGCAACGCCGGGGGTCGTGTGAATGATGAGGCGATCCAAGAGATCGCGTTCATCGGTGCGGCTTCAGCACTGATGGCCGGCGACAACGAACCTGACACATTCGAGGTCGCCATCTTGCACCACACGGCTTGCGGCACGGGCTTCTACGCGGACGAGGATTTCCGCAACGCCTTCGCCGACAAGACAGGCGCCGACCCTGACGAACTCTTGGCCAGCGCTGTTCTGGACCCCACAGCGACCGTCAAGTCTGATGTCGAGTTACTGCAAAACTCGCCACTGCTGCCAGGCCACGCCATCGTTTCAGGTCACGTCTACGACGTGGATACCGGCCTCATCAAGACGATTCTGCCCGCTTAGAGCCAGCCCTCACAGCTGCAATGTAGTCACATTTCATGGTATTGTGACTACATGGAAGTAGGCGTTCGGGAACTGAAGGCAAAACTGTCTGAGTACCTGAGTCACGCTGCGGCTGGTCGTCCGGTGACGGTGACGGATCGGGGCCGCCCTCTTGCTCGATTGGTGGCCCTAGAGGACTCGGCGATTAGCCGCGGACTCAATGAGGGATGGATCGAGCCCGCTCGCCTCAAACGTCTCGAGTCCACGCACCGCTACCCCGCCTCGCAGAGCATGACCGAAGCGCTCGATGAGGATCGTGGATGACCCTGTACGTCGACACAAGTGCCCTCCTCAAACGGTATATCGACGAGCGGGACTCTGAAGTTGCGGTGTCACTCATGGCCACCGAGCAGGTCCTCGTCAC
>CAYUOD010000035.1:0-12258 GCA_964446225.1 uncultured Acidimicrobiales bacterium
GCTCGTCGGTAGACGGCGATTTCGTGCAACGGAACGCTACGGGTTACCCAGGTTTGACCAGTGTGTCGTTCGCCGCTGTAGCAGTCGATCCAGCTCCCGGCTGGTAGGTAGAGGCGAATCTGCTTGGCTTCAGGTTCTGTGATCGGAGCGACGAGTAGGTCGTTGCCGAGTTGATACTGCAACGGTGCGAGCCACGCTTCTTCATCATCTGGGTGGTCGAAGAAGAGCGACCGCATGAGTGGCCGGTTGGACTCTGCGCTCGCAGCCGCTTGTTCAACGAGATATGGAACAAGACGCTGGCGAAGCTGAGCGTATGAGCGGTAAACATCGAGCACGCTGTTGGCGTCATTGCGTTCGGCGATGTTCCAGGGGGTGCGGTCGACGTTGGGCACCTGGTGGTGGTTGAACTCGGAGTGGTATTGCATGATGGGACAGAATGTCGCCATCGCGACCGAGCGCAGATACAACTCCGCGTCGGGCAGTTCCCCGGAGAAGCCAGCGAGATCCCAGCCCCAGTAATTGATGCCTGCGATGCCTGCGCTCAGACCTGCCCGGATGGACGCTCTGAACGCTTCCCAGGTGGAGTCCTCGTCGCCAGCCCAGTGGCAGGGAAACGCGGCCGATCCTGAGAATCCGGCGCGACTGAAAGTGACTCCGTCGACGCCGGCGTCGCGCATGAGTTCGTGGTACGCCTGCGCGTAGAGCACAGGAAACCGGTTGTTCGTTTCGGCTCCAAGGGTGCCGTCCGCGTAGACGAGGTCATGGCCCCAGAGATGTTCGCCACCGTCGGTCTTGAAGCCATCGATGCCGACCTCGTCGAGCAGGTAGCGGCGTTTGGCTGTCCACCATCGGCGGGCTGCGGGGTTTGTGAAATCTGGGAGGTAGGAACCCGGGAACCACCAGCCTCGGTTTGTGTATGGCGCGCCCTCAGCGTCGCGCACGCAGTAGTCGAGGCGTTCCAGGGCTGCCAGGTCAGCCGCTACTTGTCCGTCGTTGCCCCGATCTGTTGGCACCACTGGAATCTGCCAAAGCAGCACCCGAATACCCGCTTCATGTAACCGTTCGACCATGCCGACCGGGTCAGGCCATGCTCCGTCTGCTGGGAATGAGAAGTCGGCCAGGCGGTGCGGGTCGCCCTGTTCATTCACCTCGTATTCTGCGTCTCTGAAGGCCACGAAGGTGGACTCGTCGCTCCAGGCCTCGATGACGATGACTCCCACGGGTATGTCTTTGGCGATGCCTCGGGCCACTTCTGCCTCGACCCGTGCCTGGGTGTTCCATTCGTTGCCGCTCATCCACGGTTCGAAGACCCATGCCGGCGGTGTCTGTGGCCTTCCGGTTCTGTTCAGAAAGTGCTGCACAATCGTGTGTGGTTCGCCTGCCCACAGCCCGAGATCAAGCGCAGGGCTTGACGGATCGACTTCGGCTTCGATGGTGATCCAATTGGGATCAGACTTTGCCAGGTCGTACCAGCTACGGCGAGTGGTGGCGAGGTGAAAACCCCAGTGCTTCCCCCCGACGACCACAGCCATTGGTACGGGCAGGTAGGTGCGGTCTCCTTGATGTTTGTATTGCTCGAACACGACTGCATCGAGAATCTTGCCGCGCTGATCTATTGATCCGTAGCGTTCGCCGAGCCCTGCGATGTGTTGCCCTGGATCCAGGCGCAGCCTGAATCGAACGCGGTGCGGTCCGGTGGAGCCGACGAGCCATTCAATCGAGTTGGGGTCCAGACGCTGAGAGTCACCCGACACGGCGATTGTCCCGCCGCCGCTGGACCAGCTAGCTGGCTCAACCGCGAACCCGCTGAGTTCAATCTGGGTTCCGTCACGTACGCCTTGAATGCTGTATTTCTGGTCCGAGGTTACTTCTGTTCGAGCTACCCACACCTTTTGAGTCGCTGCAGATGAGCGACCCTCAGCGGCGGTGGCGAGGTGTCCGGCCGCAGTTTGTCCCGCAGCCTGGGGACCATGCTCTTGCACGAGCTGTTCAGTCTCAACCACAGAGGCCAGAACGACAGACCCGTTCTCGAACAGGACCCTGAGGCCGGTGACCGCGCTGTCAGCGATGATTCTGATCTCGAAACGTTCGCCCACGAGTGGCAACACAGGCACGCGTTGGTCCAGGTCGTAGCGATAAGGATGTCCCGAGCCATGAGGGTTATGACTGAGTATCACTGTGCTGATTCGTAGTTTCCAATGGCGTCGTCAAGAATCAGAAACATAGCGTGCGACCACAGCAGCGGCGTGGCTACCGTCCCCCATTTTTCTCGCCATCGCTCTATGTGCTGTGGGGCCTGGGTGGCGGCGGAGACCTGCTCGGGCAGATCACCGATAGCGGTGGCCTGTTGAGCAATCCAGTCCCGGCGCTCCTGGGCGAGAGCGAGCCGCCCGGTGATGACCTCATACCAGCCAAGCCATGCTGTGAGGATGATCCACTCACCACCGCCGTAGAAGATGTCGCCGAGGTAGCGGTAGACGCCGTCACGCAACAGTGAGTCGACGATCTTGGCATAGGTCGCCTCAGCTAAGTCGCTGCCCGGCTCAACTACTCCAAAGGGAACAAGACTGGAGAGAAGGCTGCCGTCAACAGCATCTGATCCGAGCCACTTTGTTAAGTAGCCAGTGGAAGAGGCACTAGCCACAACCATCTCCTGCAGAGACTTTGCCGCGATGCCGGCTGTCGTGCTGGTAGCCGGATCTGCGATTTCTGTGACTGCTTGCAGACCCGCAGCTACAGAGGCCAGCGTCGACACATGGCGCTCTTGTTCGTGTTCTTCCCACCAGTCGAAGCAGGGCTCAGCACCGAAAGCGGTGAGGTAGTTCACGAGAATCTCAATTGCCGGCCCGAAAGGGTCGGTCTCCAGGTTGTGTCTTTGGAGATGTCCGACGAGGGCCCAGAGCCAGGTGCCGTAGCCATCCAGTTGGTAGTCCCACCAGGCCTCAACGCCGTCGGCACCATCGAGTGTGTAACGGGTGGGCAGCATTTCACTTGCTGCGATCGGGGCGCCTTCGTGGGACCGGCGCACAAGATCGTTGATGGCTTCTTGACGATTGACAATTACGCCGGCGCACCATAAATGGAAGCGAGTGGCCGCCTCGACCTCGCCGATGCGACTGAGCGCATCTGCGGTAAATGAGCCATCTCTAAACCAGCAGTAGCGATAGACGCTGTAGCTCGTAGCCGCGGGGAACGCGCCGGAGACATGCTGATTCTCTTTGATGACTGCGAGACTTCGGTGTCTTACAAGATCAATATCTGACGGGGAGTTGTTTGGCATCTCACTCATTCGGTGTCGACGGATACGCGTGGCCCGGTAACCGCTGGTTACCGGGCCACGCTGCTCTAGGGGAACCCGACGTCGTCTAACCGAGCAGTGCCTCGATATCGGCCTGGGCCTGAACCAGTGCCTCTTCCGCGGTAATCTCCCCTGCGACTGCCAGCTCAATGGCCGCATTCACAGCGTCTTGCATCTCGCCCTGACGCTCGATCACTGGTGGAATAACCACATTCTCCAGGGATGCCAGCACCGCTTCGCGGTTGGCTGGCGGCTCTTGGGCGAGGTATGTGTCATACAGCGAAGCATCAGTGAGCGTGGGAAGTTCCCAAGCTGCTTCAACCCTGATCTGGGCCGCGTCAGCGTTGGATGTGAAATAGCGCACCCAACGGTAGGCAGCGTCCTGGTTGGCAGAGTCCGCTGAAACAGCGACGCCATTCGCGAAGAAGTGGCTTCCACCCTCGGTGTTGCCAGGCTCGACAGCAATGTCCCAATCGAAGTCGGCTTCAGCGAAGGCATCAAACATCCAGATCCCAGAGGTGAGCATGCCGATTTCGCCATTCAGGAACATGTCGCCATCTGACACACCAGACATTTCAGCAGCGGATGGCTGATCGCCGTCGTTAACCATGTCGAGCATGTACTGCAGGGCATCAACGCACTGCGGTTCAGCGATCGTTACCGCGTCACCGTCAAAGAAGTCGCAGCCATTTTGAGCTGCGGTCTTGTAGAACTCCCAGAAGTGAACGCCCGCGAAGAACCCGTAGGTGTCGTCGCCAAGTGCTGAAATCTGACCTGCGGCTGCTTTCTCATCGTCCCAGGTCCAGGAGTCATTTGGTTCGTCAACACCAGCTTCGGCGAGGAGTTCCTTGTTGTAGAACAGGACAACCGTCGAGTAACTGGCAGGCAAACCGAGCTGCGTACCCTCGTAGGAGAAGGCGTCGTAGGCCTTCTGGTAGTAGGCACTGGTGTCTTCGCCACCAGAAAGTGTGCCAAGGTCAGCCAGGGTCCCGGCTGCTGCGAACTCGACGAAACTCTCGAAGTTGAGTTCAAATGCGTCCGGGGCGTCTCCGCCAGCAATCTGAGTGCGCAACACCGTGAAGTAGTCGTCAAAGGGCAGCGTCTCGACCTCGACAGTGACGTCAGGGTTTTCTGCTTCGAAACCGGCGATCATGGCGTCGAGTTCCTCAAGATAGTCAGGTGCCGCAGAGAACGTGAGGTAGCGAATACTGGTGGCTTCTGCTGGGGCAGCCGTCGTCTCGGGTGGCGCTGAGGTTGTCTCAGCGGGTGCTTCGGTTGTCGCAGCTGTTGTTGCCGTCGTATCACCGGATGCCTCGGTATCGTCTGTTGACGATCCCGAGTCCCCGCATGCTGCGGCTAATAGAGCGATTCCAAGTAGCGCTGCGGCTACTCGAGTGCGCGATCGGATGGCTTTCATTTCTCCTCCTTGACGGATCCGGTCGAAAGATCGCAGGTTTGTGTTGGTGGTTGTGGTCTTGGCTTCATCGACCCCCGCTTCCGAGGAGGAGTCCGCCAGAGATATGTCGTTGCAATGTGGCAAATACGGTGATGACAGGAATGATGGTGATCACAACACCGGCCATCACCAGAGCGAAGTCTGTGGTGTAGCGCCCGTTGAGTGCAGCCAGTGCGACTGGCAGGGTCATCGAAGACTCGTCGCGGGCAACGAACAGTGGCCAGAGAAACGCGTTCCATGAAGCCATGAAGGCGAGGATGCCGTGGGTGGCGAGGGCCGGCTTCGCGTACGGTAGCGCCACATATCGGAATGTTCGCCAATGACCTGCACCGTCAATCGCGGCCGCCTCCTCATATTCGGGAGGCATCTGCAAGAAGTACTGCCTGAACAAAAACACGCCGAACGCGCTCGCGATTGTTGGGAAGATCATGGCCTGCAGTGAGTTGATCCAGCCCAGCCAGCGCATCATCAAGAACAGCGGCACAATCGTCACTTGGAACGGCACCATCATCGTGCCCAGGTACAGCATCATGAGACCCTCTTGGCCTCTGAACTTGTAGCGAGCCAGACCATATCCGGCCATCGCACTTGTCGCGACCTGAGCGAACGTTGAAACAACAGCCACAATGACCGAGTTCACGATGACTCGTTTGATGGGAATGACCTCGCCGAGGCGCTCATAGTTCTCGAGCGTCGCTGGGTTCGGGATGAGCTCTGGTGGAACCTGCAGCACGGTCTCTTCTTGTTTCAGCGAAGTGGAGACCGTCCAAGCAAAGGGCAGCACCATCACCAGACCAGCAACAACCAGCGCAATAATCACGAGCACGACACCGATTCGGCGCCAGCCGGTCTGACGCGAACGGGCTCTGGACTCAGGGCTGGTCGTGCTAGTGCTCATAGTGCACCCAGCGCTTCTGAAGACGCATCTGAACAAGCGTGACCGAGAAGATCATCGCAAACAGGACCCATGACATGGCCGCCGCATAGCCGAGCCGTCCGAAGTCGAAGGCGTTCTTGACGATCTGCTGGACGATGACTGTCGTGGAGCCGACCGGTCCACCCTGGGTCATGATCCAGACCTGTTCGAAAACCTGGAAGGAGTTGATGAGCAGGATGATGGTGACGAGAAACACTGTGGGCGAAAGCAGCGGCAATGTGACATAACGAAACGCCTTTGTCTTGCTGGCGCCATCCAGCAGCGCTGCCTCACGATAGGAATCGGGGATTGCCTGTAGCCCGGCCAGGAACAGCAGCATTACGAAGCCAGCGTCCTTCCAGACCGAGACGCCGATGATCGCAACCATCGCCCAGCCCTTCTCAAAAAGCCAGGCTGGGGGGTCGAACCCGAAACTCTCAAGCACCCAGTTCACTGGACCGAACCGGGGGTTGAGTAGCCAGGTCCAGATAAGCGCCACCGCCACCCAGGCTGAGACCACAGGCATGAAGAACACGACTCGGGAGAGGCCCCTAAGCCGGCGCTGGCGATTCAACGCGAGCGCCAAGCCGAGACCCGAGACCAAGACCACCGGTACATAGCCGAGAATGAAGGTGAGCGTATGTATCACCGAAGCACGAAATGCTTCGTCGCCCGCGAGCTCGCGGTAGTTGCCGAGGCCCACGAAGTCCGGGTCAGTGATGAGGTCCCATTCGTAGAAGCTCAGCACCGCAGCCGTCAGGATCGGCACAACGGTAAACAGCACCAGGAACGTCAGACTTGGCGCGACGAACCAGGCTCCGGCGGTCCGCCCCCTGCCGACCGTAGTCATTGAGAGGCGCTGTCTCGAGTGTCGACACCAGCGGTCATATCTGCCGGACTCATGAACAGCTCAGACAACACCAGGCTCGCTGCCCCTCGTGCCCATGGCACATCATCTAGATGTTCGACCGCCAAAGCAGTCCGGCCAGCGAGCCCGGCGAACGTGTGGTTCTCAACAGAGTCGGCAATCGTGGTTGCCAACAGAGAACCCTCGAAATGACCTGAGCCACGCACGAGCACAAACTCAGGTGAGAGCACATTGATGAGATTCGCAATACTCCGGCCCACTGCCTCACCAGCCAGCTTCAAGATCTCAGCATGGGCCGCGTCAGTCTCGGCTCTGGCATAGAGCTCATTCATCCCAAGCACCGGGTCACCTCCGGACATGTCGGTGAGTTCAGCAGAAAAACGCAGCAGCGCACCCTCGGAGGCCAACGCCTCGAGGCAGCCGACATTTCCACATTCACAGGGCTCTGTGGATGCGGTAGCGACGGTGTGGCCAAGTTCGCCGACTCCGCCGCGGACACCGCTGTGGAGCTTTCCACCGAGCACGATGCCAAGGCCAATACCCTGACCCAGAGTGACAACAAGAAAGTCTTGGGCACCTTGTCCCAGCCCGAACCAGCGCTCGGTGAGCGCCAGTGTATTTACATCGTTCTCGACCAGCACCGGTATGTTCAAAGCTGCCTCGGCCAAGGCCACCACCGGCACATCAACCCAGCGTAGGAATGGCGAATACACAGCTGTACCAGTAGCACGATCGACTACACCCGGTAGACCGATCCCAACACCCAAGAGGCGTTCGCTCGGGAGGCCGGTCTCTGTGATCAGCTGCTCAACGAGTTGCACCAGAGCTGCTACGAAGTCTTCGACGCTGGGATGTTCAAGGGGCAAGCTCGCCTCGGCCACGACCTCAGCACGAAGGTCAGTCAGCGCGCAGGTGATGGCACGATCGGAGAGCTTGACGCCAATCGAGCCGTATGCGCTGCTGTTGAGTTCCAACAATCGCCCGGGTCGCCCGGCAGTGGATGATGTCTCACCGGTCTCCGTGAGCAGATCGCTGCCCAGCAACTCGGTGACAATGGCCCCGACCGTTACATTCGACAGATTCGTAGCCCGAGCAATTTCTGCTCTGCTTACTGGTCCCTGTTCGATGACCGTACGCAGTACGGCACCGCTGTTCAGCGAACGGAGAAGTGAGCGGCCGGGGAAAGCGGAACTCTGCATGTTTCTTAGTTAAGTTCATTAAGAATGGGAGGTCAAGAAGAAAGTTGGCCAAACTTTGCTGTTGTGGCGCCCCCCGCTCACATTCAGAAGGGGAATCGGAGATCTCGCTCAGGCATTTGGTGAGGCGTAGCTTGCTGGCGCTCAGCGCCAGCAAGCTACGCCTCACCGTGGCGGAGGGAGTGGGATTCGAACCCACGGTGAGTTTCCCCACACACGCTTTCCAAGCGTGCCGATTCGGCCGCTCTCGCACCCCTCCGAGATGTGAAATTGTAGCCTAGAAAATGACAGCTACACTCATAGCAGTCGCCGCTTGACGTGGCGGTCGGGTCCTGTGCAACGACGACCCGTGAATCGGGTCAGGGCCGGAAGGCAGCAGCCCTCAGCGGAAATCGTTGTGTGCCGCAGATAGCCTGGCCGCCTCGTGAGGCGGCGGCGCTCGTTTTGGCCTTCGTATGAGACCTCGGCGTTGAGATTGCTCGCACACCCTCGCGTTATGATCTAGCGATCATGGCCTATGTTTCGCTCTACCGCCGGTTTCGTTCGCAACGTTTCGAGGAAATCGTTGGTCAAGAGCATGTGACCAAGGCGCTCACGAACGCGATCGCCGCGGGCACGGTTGGCCATGCCTATCTCTTTAGTGGGCCCCGCGGCACAGGCAAGACCAGCATGGCGCGCATTCTCGCCAAGGCACTCAACTGCGAGAACCTCAGTGGTGGTGAGCCCTGCGGCGACTGCACCTCGTGCAAGTCCATCGAGCGGGGTACCAGCCTCGATGTCTATGAGCTCGACGCGGCGTCCAACAACAGTGTGGACGATATCCGGCAACTTGTGGCTTCCACGGCGCTTGGCACGGGCGGTCGCACGAAGGTATATGTGCTTGATGAGGTGCACATGCTTTCCAAGGCGGCCTCCAACGCGCTTCTCAAGACCCTTGAGGAACCGCCTGAGCATGTGGTCTTTGTTCTCGCAACCACAGATCCCCAAAAGGTCCTTCCGACAATTCGCAGCCGAACCCAGCACTTCGAGTTCACCCTGTTGGCCGCGGACGAACTTGGGGCCCACGTGCGGATGGTCATCAAAGAAGCCGAGCTCGATGTTGACGATGCCATGGTTGACGAGATCGTCCGCAGAGGCGCAGGATCTGCACGCGACACACTTTCGGTGCTTGATCAGGTCGCCGCAGCCGGCGGGGTCGCAGACTCTGGTGCCGATGTAGACGACATCGTGGCGGCGCTTATCACCAACGACGTGGCCGCCGTGCTTGGCGCGGTGGCGTCGGCTATTTCGGCTGGCGCTGATCCGCGAGAAATGGGTGAGTCGCTTACTCGCCTTCTGCGGGACATGTTCCTTACGCTTATGGGGGTCGAGGCGACCGAGGTCCCAGATTCCGTTCGAGACGCTATGACGCGCCAGGCCAAGGCCCTTGGGGCAGCGCGCACCGTTAAGGCCATGGAAACAGTCGGTCTGGCGCTCACCGAGATGCGTCAGGCCACAGATGCCCGGCTGACTCTGGAGGTGGCTCTCATCCAACTCACGGGCGTTGAGTCGGTTGGAGTCTCTGAGCACGATGCGTCTCCGGGCGCAACAGAACCACCGGCTGCTGTCGCGGCCGCTGCTCCGCAAAGTGCGGTGGCTCCCGCCAGCGCGGAACCAGCAGCTGAACCCGCTCCGCCGCGCCTGCTTGGGCAAGGCGCAGCCTCTCCGGCTGCGGCGGCGCGAGAAGCCTTGAAGCGATCGTCTGCGCCACCTACTCCAAAGTCTGCGCGGCAACCAACCGCGGCTCCGGCGGCTGGTTCCGAACCTGAGTCCGAGCCTGTGGCTGAAACTGTGGCCGAGCCGGTGGCTGAAACTGTGGCCGAACCGGTAGTGACTGTTAGTGAGCCACCGCCCGAGGATGTCGTTGCCGCGGCTAACTCTGGCGACGCGCGGGCGACGTCTGAGCTGCCCGGCGGGTACCCCGACGTGGCGAGGCTCAACGCCGAGTGGCTTGATCCGCTCATGGCGAACGCCTCCGGCAAGGTTCGCTCTCTGTACTCGGCTGGCACCTTCTTGGGGCTGACCAATGGTCGAGCAGTGTTCTCGCTTCCGACCGGTCCGCATATGGTGCGTTGCGATCCGATTCGCGCTGATGTTGAGGCACTCCTTGAGTCCCACTACGGCGTTCGTATCGAACTCGATCTCATTGTCGAGGGGCAGGCGGTGCCGACCACTCCGCTCCCCGCGCCCGTTGCTGAACCTGCAGCGGACGAGACCGTTGACCTGAGCGCGCTCACCGATGCCAATGATGCCCCGACAACCGGCGTCGAGCTCTTTCAGAACGCGTTTCCAGGTGCCGAACTTGAGACGAACGACGAGGTGCAGTAGTTGCTGTACGCACTGCCAGTCCAAGAACTCATTGATGAACTTGGGCGACTCCCGGGCATAGGGCCACGTTCGGCGCAACGTATTGCCTTTCACCTGCTGCGGGTGGACGAGGTTGATGCTCGTCGCCTGTCGGCTGCCATTGTCGCTCTCAAGGAGCGCGTGGGATTCTGTGAGATCTGTTGGAATATCGCTGAGGGAACCCGCTGCGAGACTTGTGCCGACGAGAGGCGCGATGGCAGCATTATCTGTGTTGTTGAAGAACCCAAGGATGTCATCGCACTAGAGCGAACTGGCGAGTTTCGCGGGCGTTATCACGTGCTCCAGGGCGCCATCAATCCCATTGATGGAATTGGTCCGGACCAGTTGCGCGTCAAGGAGCTGCTCGAACGGCTGCAGAATTCCGAGGTTGAGGAAGTCGTCCTCTGTACTAATCCGAATCTGGAGGGCGAAGCGACCGCAATGTACCTCGCACGTCTGCTTGGACCACTCGGTTTGAGGGTGACGCGTATCGCCAGTGGGCTGCCTGTTGGCGGTGACCTTGAGTACGCCGATGAACTCACCCTGGGTAGGGCCCTTGAGGGACGGCGTGAAGTGGGCACTCGCCAGGCTTCAGACCCCCAAGGCGATGCGTAACGGCGCTACGTTAATGAACTCCGCGCTGTCTCTGGGTGAGAGGACACTGCGTACAGTGTCAAAAATCAATCTGGAGTGACGCAGAAACCCACCGGGAGGGCGCGGGCGGGATGTTCCACCCGGCGTGTCCTGCGACACTCCAGAGAATGAATCGGAGCTTCTGTGAAGAAAACTCTGATGCGTTCGTTTCAATTAGATTACGACTTTGACGATCTGATGTCAAGATCACGAATAAAGAATGTCAAAATGACATTTAACAGAACGGAATCCATCAATGCGCATAGCTCAGGCTCGACGGATTGCACTTGGAGCCCAGGGATTCTGTGATCCCGCTCCAAAATCCCATGCCATCCGCACGCATTTCAAGAGAGCTCTGTCTCGGATGGCAATTCTGCAGCTCGACTCTGTGCAGTACGTATGTCGTAGCCATTATCTCCCGATGTTTTCTCGCCTTGGTGCCTATGACACGACGCGGCTCGACGACTTCACCTACCGCAGCGACCGGGTGCTGGAGGTCTGGTCACATGAGGCATCGCTTGTTCCTATGGGCCATGAGCCGCTCATGCGCTGGCGTCAGCAGCAAGCGAGCCAGGGAATCGGGGTCTGGAAGGGCCTCTACCGCATCGGACAGGATGAGCCCGGGTATGTCGAATACATCTACGACCAGATCGTCGATCGTGGACCTTTGCGCCCCGGCGACCTTGCGGACGCCCGACCTCGTTCAGGTGAGTGGTGGGGGGCGAGCTCCATCGGTAAAACTGTGCTCGAGTATCTGTTTCGTTGTGGGCGTGTCGGCTCGCGTCGAGACGCCAACTTTCAACGCCACTTCGACCTTCCCGAACGCATCATTCCCGCAGAAATACGTGACCGACCAACGCCTGAGTTGCATGAGGCGCAGCGCGAACTTCTACTCGTCGCAGCACGGGCCCACGGGATTGGCACCCTGGATTGTCTCAGCGACTACCACCGCATGGGCAACAAGACCGCCCGGCCACGTCTGGCCGAACTCGTCGAGGATGCACAGATTCTGCAGGTCAACGTCGACGGCTGGAGCGAGCCCGCTTACCTGCATCCCGCTGCTAAGAAGCCACGTTCGGTAGCCGCGTGCAGCGTGCTGAGCCCCTTCGACCCTGTCGTGTGGAATCGGCGACGCGCCAAGCTCCTGTTCGACTTTGACTACCGCATCGAAATATACGTGCCTGCCGCGAAGCGTCAGTACGGCTATTACGTCCTGCCGTTCCTGCTGGGCGACGATCTGGTGGGCCGCATCGAGGTGAAGGCCGATCGTAAACACGGAGTTATGCGTGTGCTCGGCGCCTGGTCCGAGCCGGGCCATGAGGACGAGTTCACAGCCGCTGCCATGGCCTCATCACTGCGGGAACTCGCGAAGCATCTTCAGATGGACGACTTTGAGCATCCGCAGAAGGGAAATCTCGCCGCGCTTGTCGCCCTGCAGTTGTGACGGCAACAGTCCCGTCTTTAGTCTTGGCAGATGATTGACGAGTTGCTCGCTGAGCTCTCCGT
>CAYUOD010000036.1:0-12012 GCA_964446225.1 uncultured Acidimicrobiales bacterium
TTGCTGACGGGGTACAGGCACTCAGAGAGGGACGCTGGGACAAGAAGGCATTCTCTAATGCTCGCGGGCTCTACGGCCGCCAGATTGGTCTGGTTGGACTTGGCGAGATTGGCCTGGCAGTAGCTGAGAGGGCCAAGGCCTTTGGGATGCAGGTCGTTTCTGTGCGAAAGCCCGGTCGGTCTCCTGCGATTGAGCGCCGCATCCGTTCGGTTGGCATACGCCTCGTGGGAGACCTCGATGAGATACTCGCGACAAGCGACGTTGTCTCGCTCCACCTGCCGTCAACAGATGAGACGCGCGGAATGGTGGATGCCGCCTTTCTCGCAAAAATGCGCGCGGGAGCGGTGCTCATTAACACGAGTCGCGGTGATCTTCTTGACGAGGCAGCGGTGCTTGAGGCATTAAACGCCGGTCGGATCACCCTCGCCCTCGATGTTTGGCCAGGAGAGCCAGGAGTTGCCAAAGGCGAGTTTCGTTCGGAACTGGCGAGCCATCCCAGAGTCGTGGGTACGCACCATATCGGCGCCTCCACCGAGCAGGCCCAGGAGGCCGTTGCTTCAGGAACTATTGATGTGATCGCGGCATACGCCCGTGGAGAGATGCAGTGCTGTGTGAACATGGCTGAGCGGGTCCAGGGTTCGGCCACGATAGCGGTACGGCATCTCGATCGAGTCGGGGTGCTGGCCTCGGTGCTAGCGGTCTTGCGGTCGAACGGGCTCAATGTGGGCCAGATGCGCAACGAGATATTCCAGGGGGCGCATGCTGCGGTGGCGACGATTGACGTCTTCGGTCAGGTCACCGATGAAGCAATCAAAAGCATCGCGGCTCTCGACAATGTCATAGGCGTCTCCTCGGAGAAGGGCGGGCTTGCGTGAGTCGTCTGATTCCCGCTTCTTTGCGAGTCGTCAATCAGGCCTGGGCCGAGAGGGTCGTCTCTCCCGCGTACGACGCGATGACGCCGTCGACGCGCCGCGAGTGGGCGAAGGGCAATGAGGACAGTTATCTCAACGTGACGCGGTCCCCTGAGGACATTCCGCCTGAGGATCGAGTAACCGCTGTCGAACTCGCTGAGCTGGGCCGGGCCAGTTTGCAGATTCTGCTCGATAAGGGAGCGTTTGGCGATCTGGCGGAACCTGGCGTGTACATCTATCAATTGCAGACGCTCGGCCACACGCAGACCGCGGTCCTTTCATCGCTGGACGCTGGTGACTTCGATGATGGCGTGCACTTCCATGAAGAGACCAGGCCGGGGCGCGTACAGATGCTGGCTCAGCACCTGGCGACCGTGGGGCACAGCTCAAGCCCGGTAGCTCTGGCTTTCAAGGCCTCGGAGGAAGTTCTGCGGGCCATGGATGACGTCGTGCAGGCTCGGCCTCTGGTCGAGTTTGTGTCTGAGAACGCTGTGAGACACTGCGTGTGGCGCGCGGGATCCACCGAGGCGGGGATCCTGATTACTGCTCTGGATCATACGGAAGTGTTCCTCCTGGACGGTCACCATCGGGTGGGGGCCGCGCTGTGGCAGAAACGCCACGGCCGCCCAAGTGCGGTGCTGGTCGCCGCTTTTCCTGACGACCAACTCCAAGTCCTTCCGATTGACCGCTGGCTGTCGTTGGTTGAGCGCGATCCCAAGGAGGTGCTGGCGGCCATTTCGGCGCACTTTGAGGTTGAGCCGATAGCTGCCTCCAGCCTTCAGCAGGCACGGCCGACTTCGCCTGGCACCATCGCAATGTGGTTGGGGGAGCGCTGGTACTCCGTCGATCTTGGACCTGTTGAAGGCCTTTCGCTCTGCGACTCACTGGATGTCGTCCGTTTGCGGAATACGATTCTTGTGCCACTGCTCGCCGCCGACGACGCCGACCTGGTGTATTTGCCGGACGTCGGCAACGGCGAGTTGGAGCGCCGCTGCCTGGAGGAACCCAATAGCATCGCGTTCCTCATGGCTCCGATGCCGTTGGATGCCCTGTTCGGAGTTGCGAGGTCTGGCGATGTCCTGCCCCCGAAGTCGACCTTCTTTCATCCCAAGGTGCGTTCTGGACTTTTCCTGATGCCGGCTTCCAGCGAATAGCCAGCGGCCTGGAAGTGTCGCCTCTGTAGGCTCCCTGGGTGGATATTGACGCAGACCTCATAGCCCGTCTCGAGGCGAGCGCAGCTCGGGCAGCACTTTCGCATGTGCAGGCACTGGCGCTGGTGGACCCGTCGAGTCAGGCCACGGGCGTGGCCTTCGGCGCTGGCGCTCTGATTGCCACGGGTGTTGGGCGTTATGTGAATCGAGCTCTTGGTGTGACTCTGCAGCCGCTCGGTTCGGCCGAGCTTGATGAGATTGAGGAGTTCTACTTCGAACGCGATTTGGACTCGTCAATCGAGTTGGCTTCCTGGGCGCCTGAGTCAGCGGTTGAGGACTTGTCGCGGCGAGGATACAAGCCGGTGTGGTTTCGCGCGATGTTCGTCATGCCGGCACCGGCCCACCAGACCGCAGCTGCGGCAGGAATCAATATAGAGCCGGTCAACGAGGCCAATCTCGAGGATTGGCTTGAGGTGTTGGCCCTTGGCAATGAGATTGACAACTCTGCTGATCGGGCGATCTCTGATGCCTTCGCTCGCGCTGGCCACGCGGTTGACGGAGAGCATGGTTTTCTCGCGCATGTGGACGGTCAAGTGGCGGCGTGCGGTTCTCTTCAGTCTGTCGACGGTGTTGCCTGGATTGGTGCTGCCGCGACACCGCCCCGGTTTCGTTCGCGAGGCTTGCAATCGGCGCTCATTGAGTACCGGGCCGGGTTGGCAGGGCCGCTTGGGTGTGATCTCGTGGCGGCTACAGCGCTGCCAGGCGAGAACTCGGCCCGAAATCTGGAGCGGCTCGGTCTTGAAGTGACCCACACCCAACTTGTGCTTACCAAAAAGCGCCCGACCTAGTCTTTGTTTGGCGGCTCGGCCAGTTGCAGCAACTGCTCGTTGAGCCAAGCCGGAGGTCGGACAGCTCGGCCCTCGACATTGGTGATACCGGCCCGGACTTCACCTTCCACAAGCACCGTGTCGTCGCGCATGATCCGCTGACTCCAGATCGAACTGACTCTTCCAGTTTTTGAAAGCCAGGTCTCAACGGTGACGACATCTCCTGCCAGAGCGGGCTGGCGGTATCTGGCATGGACTTCGGTTATCACAAACTGGAAACCCTTTTCGGCGAGCTCGTTGATTGGCAAACCAATAGCCGACAGAGCTTCGACCCGGGCTGTTTCGAAGTAGCTGATGTACACGGCATGATTCACGTGGTTGTACGGGTCGAGTTCGTTGAATCTCACGCGCAACGTGATGCTGTGAACCATGCGAGCACGCTAGCTCAAGGCCGTGAGATGACGAGCACGCCTAGCGCCCCAGGGAGGCCTGGCCCCGGGTGATGCGTAACGTGATGGCGCTCAGATCCTGCGGATCATGAGGACGCCGTCACCAATGGGCAGCATTGCCTGTTCGCTTCTGGAGTCAGCGGCCACGTGATCGTTGAAGGCCCGGATTGCGACGGTATTCTCGTCGTTGAGAGTGTCGTCGAGTACCTTTGCGCTCCACAGCACGTTGTCTACGAGCATTATTCCGTGCCGGGTCATACGCGGCAGCAGTGCCTCGTAGTAGTCGATGTAGCCGGTCTTGTCGGCGTCGATGAACGCGAAGTCGATATGTTCATCCACGGGGAGTTCCGAGAGAGTTTCCAGTGCGGGCGCTATGCGCAGGTCGATGCGGTCAGCCACGCCCGCGTGGGTCCAGTATCGGCGTGCGATGTCGGTCCATTCCACACTTATGTCACAGCAGATGAGTTTGCCCTGCGGCCCTATGGCTCGTGCCACGGCCAGAGCCGAATAGCCCGTAAAGGTTCCTACCTCGACCGCCATACGGGCACCGATCGAACGTGCCAACATGCCCATGAACGTGGCCTGCGAGCCGCCGATCTGCATTACGCCTTCGTCGAGTTGCAGGGTCTCTTCGATCAATGCGGCCTCGACGGCATCGGGCAATGCGCTGTGCTGCTCAATGTAGGCGTGAAGCGCCTGGTCCTGTTCAAATCCTCGCTCAGCCATTCGGTTCTCTCCTCATGAGGAATCAGGCTACTGTCACATAAATGGATGCCAGTGAATGGGACGAGCGATACGCCGCCAGTGAGTCAGTGTGGGGATTTGAGCCAAACCAGTTCGTGAGAGCTCAGATGGTCTTGGCGGGTCTGCCGCCGGGGCGCGCTTTAGACCTTGGTTGCGGCGAAGGCAGGAACGCGCTGTGGTTCGCCGGCAATGGCTGGGACGTGCTCGGCGTGGATTTCTCTGAGGCGGCAGTCGACAAGGCCAGGGCCACCGCCAGGTCCAACGATCTGGCGGCGCGGTTTGAGGTGGGCGACGTGCTCACTTATCCCCTGGCCAGTGGTGAGTTCGACCTCGTACTGATCGCATACATGCAGTTTGCCCGGGAGCCTCGTCTGCAGTTGTTGGATCGGGCCATGCAAGCACTCACCCCGGGCGGGACACTGCTGGTGGTGGCGCACGATCTCACGAATCTTGAGCAGGGCTACGGTGGGCCGCAGACTTCGTCAGTTCTGTGGAGCGCTGATGAAACAGCAGAGTATCTGCAGGGCTACTCGGTCGAGGTTGCCGAGGTGGTGGAGCGGCACGTGGACACAGACGATGGCCCCAGAGTTGCCCTCGACACTTTGGTCCGGGCGCGTAAGGGTTCTGAGCCTCAGATTCGGTAGCATTACCGTATGACGACAACGGAATCGACCACCACTGATGCGGTCGTAGAGATCACAGAAACCGCGCGCGAGAAAATTCTTAGTCTGCGCGAAGGTGAAGACGATGCTGCCCAGCTGGGTTTGCGCATCGAAATTATCGGGGTGCGGGGGATGGATTTCTCCTACGACCTCGCGTTCATGTTGGTGACTGAAGCCGAAGAAGGCGACGTCGTTTTCGACGGCGAAATCCCACTGGTGCTGCCCGAGGGTGACGTGGAGAATCTGCGCGGTGCCGTGCTCGATGTCCCTTCGAACCCGAATCAAGGTGGGCTCGTACTACGGAATCCGAATCGTCCGCCAGTGCCAGAACCCAAAGATATTGAGCTCAGCGGCGAGATCCCCGATCAGGTCCGTCAGCTGCTTGACCAGGTCATTAATCCAGCGATCGCAGCTCACGGCGGATTCGCTGAGTTCGTTGGCCTGGAGGGCAGCACGGTGTACGTACGGCTGGGTGGCGGCTGTCAGGGTTGCTCAATGTCGAAGGCCACAGTGACAGCTGGCATTGAACAAACTCTCAAGGAACACATCCCTTCGTTGGACCGTGTCGTGGACGTAACCGACCACGAAGAAGGCGACAATCCCTATTACTAATCTGTGAATGCAGCCTGGGGTGCACTGCACTTTGCTGCTCAGGGAATGTAGTTTCAAGAGCATGTGTTCCAAAGAGCGTGACCGCGCTTATGACTAGAGCCAGAACAGACAGGGATGTTGCCTTCGAACGGTATGTGGTCCCTGAGCTGGACGTTCTCTACCGCGTTGCGCGGAGCCGATCGCCTCACTCTGCTGAGGCGGAGGATCTGGTACAAGACACGCTGCTGCGTGCGTACCGGGCCGTTGACCGCTTCGACGGTCGTTACCCCCGTGCGTGGCTTCTCACGATTCTGCGCAACACTCAGATCAACCGTGCCCGCAAGCGCACCCCCGATCTGTTGGATGACCCAGATACGACACTTGGACGTCTTGAGGGTGACTCCTCAGGGAGTCCAGAAGCCAACGTTGTCGATGCACAGTTTGATGCTGACCTGGCCGCTGCGCTTGAATCACTGCCGGACAAGTTCCGTGCCGTCGTGGACCTCGTTGACATTGGTGGTGCGAGTTACCAGGAAGCTGCCACCGTACTTGGGCTTCCCGTTGGGACCGTGATGAGTCGGCTGCACCGTGCGCGCAAGCGTATGCGCAGTCAACTCCCCGAGCGGACTAAGCGATGAAAACCGTGTTTAGACGCCGCGAGTGCCGCAAAGTCATGCGAGATCTTCAATTTTTCCTCGATGGCCAGGTTGATGAAGCTACGTCTGTGGCGATTTCGGCCCACCTCGAGAAGTGTGAAGACTGCGGACCAGAAGCTGATGTGTACAGACACATCTCAGAGACGCTGCGAGAGCGCGGTCAAGCATCTCCAGAGGTAATGGACAGGCTTCGGCATTTTGCTGAGAACGTGAGCGACGACGACCTTTAGTCCTGGTTTGAACTTAGCGTGGTCGAGTGACGGTGTCAGTATTGGCTACTGCGAGGGCATGGACCGCAATAAGTTCTGCAACGCGCTGGTAGCGCTCAAAGGGCGTGACGTGCCCCGCGCCGTCGAGCCAGTAGAGGTCCGCGCCGGTGACATTGGCAAGCTTCTGGGAGCCGCTGGGAAAGGTCACGGTGTCGTTCGTGCCGCAGATCACCATCGAAGCCGGAGCAGTTCCCGCGAGTTCAGCAGTCATGTCAAAGTTGAGCAGAGGCGCAAGAGCCCCACGAACCGTTTCCAACGGGCAGGCACGAGCAAGCTCCAGCGCCGCCTCGACCTGGGATAGTGCAGGATTTTCTCCAAAGATTCGTTGCGTAAAAAAGAGGCCGTGAAGGTCATGGTTTCTGCCTCGGTCAAAGAGTTCGGACTCAAGGAAGTTGAGATTGAATCTCGAGGCGCGAACGGACCCAACGCCTCTGGATGGCGCTGACAAGAAGACCGCACCGGCCACACGGCGGGCGGCTCCAGCGGAGTGATGCACGAGCAGACTCTGCAGCCCGATTCCGCCCATCGAATGTCCAACAACGGTTGCACCAGTGATCTGTAACTGTTCGAGCACGGCTGCAAGGTCTGAACCCAGTTGCTCGATACCGAACCCGTCGGCACCAACGGTTGACTCACCGTGGCCTCGCTGGTCAAACATGACGACCTGATGGCCGGACTCTACGAGCAGAGGAGCAATCAGTGCCCAGTTCGCGAGATTGGCCATGTAGCCGTGGCTGAGCACCACCGTTGGTCCGGTACCCAGTGACACCGTTGCCAGCTGGGTGCCGTCGGCGCAGGTAACCCTCTGGGTCCGGCCTCTGGGGCGGGAGAAGTCGTGGAGGGCAGTCGGGTCGGGATTCCATCCGAGCCGCTGCACGGCGCACCGTTCAGCGGTGTACATAGTGAGTGCGGCTGTGCCCGCGGCAACTGCGATGCCGGTTGTGACTTTCATAAGAGTGCCTTGGCGTTCCAGGCCTTGAGCGCGGCGGCGGCGATGCCTTTCGCATCGAGGCCGATCTGAGCGTGGATATCATCCGGCGAGCCCTGCGGCAGGAATTTAGCGGGCACGCCTATTACAGCAACCGGGGTTTGGCTGCGGGCGTCGCTCAGGGCCATGGCGAGCCCAGCGCCTGCGCCTCCCTCGCGTACCCCATCCTCGACGGTGACGACGAGGGTGTGCTTTTGCGCGTCCGCAATGATTGCCTTTGGGACAGGGCGAGCGACGCGCGCATCCCACACCGAGGTGCTGATGCCTCGACTTTCAAGCAGCTCTGCTGCTTCCAATGCCCGCCAGACGAGTGGTCCCCACGCAATGAGGCAGATGTCGCTTCCTGCTCGGAGTTTTCGTCCGCTGAGTCGGTCCACTTGCTGGAGATCTTCGATACTGACACAGGCGCCCCTTGGCCACCTGAGCATGGTGGGGCCTGAGGTGATTTCGATTGCCTCGGCAAACAACTGCTCGAGATCCTCAGAACACGACGGTGTGAATATGGTCATGCCGGGTACCTGGCTACAAAGTGCTATGTCGAAGATCCCGTGATGGCTGGCACCGTCCGGTCCGGTGATTCCTGCCCTGTCGACACAGAACACCACAGGCTGACGGTGGAGGCCGACATCGAACAGCATCTGGTCCATCGCGCGGGTGAGAAACGTTGAGTAGATCGCGACGACCGGTCGCATTCCGGCAGTGGCTAGTCCGGCCGCTGCAGTGACCGCGTGCTGTTCGGCGATTCCGACATCAAAAAAGCGCTCTGGCCAGCGTCGCTGAAACTCGAGCAGTCCGGTGGATCCGGGCATTGCGGCGGTGAGAGCGACAATCTCAGGGTGCAGTTCTGCCTGGCTCATCAGTGCTTTGGTGAACGACTTCACGAATGGTTCCGCCGCTTGAGCACCATTGACCTGGCCGGTGGCTGGGTCGAATGCACCCGTGTCGTGCAGTCGCTTCTCGTCGTCTTGTTCGGCTGGCGCGTAGCCCTTGCCCTTTTGGGTGATGACGTGCACAACGATCGGACCGTCGAACTCCTTGGCCTGACGCAGCGCCATCTCTACGGTTTCAATATCGTGGCCGTCGAAGGGACCCGAGTAGCGCACTCCAAGGTCCTCGAAGAAAGCTGGTGGCTCGATCATCTCCCGCGCGGCGGCCGCAGCACCACTGAGCCCTCGCTTTACGGTGTCTCCACCGGGGAGATGGTCTAGTGCCTGGCCGATCTTGCGCCGACCTTTTATGTACTGCGGACTCAGCCGGAGTTTTGCGATGTTCTCCGTCAGATGTCCGACGGTGGGAGCGTATGAGCGGCCGTTGTCGTTCAGCACGATAACGACGCGAGTCTCAGCGTGCCCCAGGTTGTTGAGCGCCTCGAAGGCCATGCCGCCGGTGAGCGACCCATCTCCGATGACCGCCACCACCGATCGATTTTCTGACTCGCCGCGCAGTTTGTGCGCGCTGGCCAGTCCGAACGCCCAACTCAACGAGGTGCTGGCATGGCTGTTCTCGACGATGTCGTGGCTTGATTCTTCGCGCGAGGGGTAGCCGGACAGGCCCCCGCCCCGGCGAAGATCCGAGAATTGATCTTTCCTGCCAGTCAGGATCTTGTGGACATAGGCCTGGTGTCCCACGTCCCAGATGATCTGGTCCTTGGGCGATTCGAAGACTCGGTGAAGAGCCAGCGTGAGTTCGACGGCGCCAAGATTCGAGCCGAGGTGCCCTCCGGTGTGTGACACCGCGTCCACGATGAACTCCCGAATCTCCTGCGCGAGCGTGTTCAGCTCAGCGGGAGTGAGCACACGAAGATCTTCTGGGCTGTTAATGGACTCGAGCATGCTTATTCAGTAAATGGCAGTTGATCTGTTGAAAACGCTAGCTGTTCTCAACGAAGTCGGACGGTACGGGCATCAGATGCAGGATGAGCTTGGCCACGTAGTACCCAATGCCAAGTATTACTGCTCCACCTACGGCGTCAATCCAGTAGTGATTAGCGGTTACGACGACAGCGAACAGAGTCGCGACAGGGTAGGCCAGCAGCAGAATGCGCTGCCAGTTCCTTGTCATTATGGGATAGGCCGCGAGCACGCACCAAAGAGCCCAGGCGAGGTGAAGACTTGGCATGGCGGCATACTGGTTAGAAATCTTTGCCATGCCTCCGCTACTGAAGGACCAGAGTCCTCCGACCTCGGCGAGTGTGTCCACGAACGTGAACTCAAAGTGGCTGCCACCAAACGGGGGACCAGCGTTGAGTAGCCGCGGGGGCATCAGTGGGAATGTGGCGAATCCAATGAGCGCCAGAGCCGTGGCCGAGCCGAGAATCGTGCGGAACTTGCGATAGCGCGAGGGGGCCTTGAGATACAGCCAGACCATGATTCCACCTGTGACTGCAAAGTGGAGGCTTCCGTAGAAGATGTTCCACATGCGTAGAAACCAGGAGTAGTCCAGGAACATCTCTTGCAGTCGTTGTTCAAAGAACAGGCCCATTGAGCTCTCGAAGTCGATGACCCCGAGCGCATTGTCCAGTGCAACTTCTGGAGCGACGTTGGCAGATCCAAACGTGTTCCGGATCATTGAGTAGACAACGTAGAACAGCAACACGTAGCCGATTTCGCGGAGCCACCGTCTGTCCGCCAACGCGGCAATTTTGCGAATCATGCTTCTCGCTCGTCAGCTGTCTTACGCGCACCTTTGGCGAACGAGGGAGCACCCAGCAGGCTCACGAGAAACGTGATGGTGTACAGCAGGAAACCCAGGAGCACCGCCTCAGCGGCTGATACGCCCACCGGGCGTAGGAACAGAACGAGCGCACCTTCTCTGAGCCCGAAACCTGCGATGGAAAGCGGCAGTACCTGAGCGATCAACACGATGGGTATGAATGCAAGTACCGCGGTTGGACTGAGCTGGATGGATAGTGACTTTGCCGCCAGCAGCGTGGAGCTCAGCACGGCGAGTTGATATGCCATTCCAATGAGCAGCACCTTGACGGCCAGCCGAGGTGCTTTCCTGAGCGCGGTGAGGCCAAGTTGTGTGGCGCTCAGAAATCGCTTCCAACCTTCTGAGTGTGCTCCGAAGCGGGCGCTGGCAGACTCCGAGGTTGATAGTGCGAGCAGTCCGGTAAGCGCGATCAGGCTGACGAAGGCGATGATTGCCGCCAGGCGAGATGCAGAGTCGAGGCGCAACAGGCCCGGATTGATGACGAAGGCTATGAGCGTGATGAGGGGCAGCACCGCCCAGCCCGAGAGTCGCTCCAGAACCACCGAAGCGAAACTGTGTGGCGTGTGGTCGATCTCTTTGCCCAGTCGGTGGACGCGCAGCGCGTCGCCCCCGATGGTCGTTGGCAGTACGTTGCCGACGAACTGACCTGCCAGAGTGTGCCGCAACAGGCTGGAGGTCGAGCGGTGAACGCCCATTGTCTCAAGCGTCACTTTCCAGCGCATGGCAGCCAGTACGAACGCCACGAACATGAAGCCAAGGGATCCGAGTAACCAGGCAAGCGAACTCTCGCTCCACTCAACGGTGACGTCCGATATCTGGTCGCGCGGAATCTTCCAAACCAGCAGCATCAGAAATCCGATGGTGACGCTGGTACGGATCCAGAACCACGTCCTGTGCTGGAGCGAGACCTTCGGGGTCTGATGCTTGGTGGGTGAGTGAGTAGGCAACTCAACAAGCCTACGGGCACTGGTGGTCGTGCGTGTTCTCACGGCGGGGATTCTGGATCTCGCCGCTCGCTCTGAGAATCGCGCACACATCGGTACCATGGGACCGTCACCACGTTCGGGGTGGTTTCTACGGAGGAATATTCTTGCTTGATGAAGGCGCAATCCAATCCACGCTCAGCATTGCCTTGGAATCCGGGGGCGATTTCGCTGAAATCTTCGTAGAAGACAAACAAAATAGCAGCGCCAGCATGGATGACGGCAGAGTGGAAGAGCTCTCGTCGGGGCGCGATCGGGGCATGGGGGTCCGCGTGGTGAGGGGTGGTTCTACGGGCTTCGCACATACCGCAGATCTCAGCGAGGACGGCCTGCGGCGCGCGGCTGAGCAGGCGGCTTCAGCTGCTGGTAATGGTGGTGGAACAACAGAGGTCCAGCCCCTGGGTCCACTTAACGAATTCACGCATCGGGTCGAAATCCTTCCAGAGAGCGTGGCGAAGCGCGACAAAGTGCAGTTACTGCGCAGCGCTGAGCACGCGGCGCGAGCGGCCGGCGGAGCCATCTCACAGGTCACTGTTCGTTATGGCCACGGCAGACGCAGAATCCAGGTTGCCAACAGCAACGGCCTCTACGCCGCGGACGATCAGATCCGGACGCTGTTCATCGTCTCGGTCATCGCCAGCGGTGATGCGGGCATGCAAACGGGACGCGAGAGCGTCGGCCACACGATTGGCTGGGAACTCTTCGATGAGCAGCAGGCAGCGGACATAGCCACGCGGGCAGCCGAACGAGCAATCACGAAGCTTGCCGCCCGGCCCGCGCCGTCGGGCGAACTGCCCGTGGTGCTCAAGAGCGGCGGCGGCGGAGTCCTCTTCCACGAGGCCTGCGGACATGGGCTTGAGGCTGATCTTGTACGCAAGGGAGCGTCGGTCTTTCAGAACCGGATAGGGGAGCAGGTTGCAAGTCCTCTGGTCACTCTTGTAGACGACGGCACCATGACCAGGGAATGGGGTGAGATCGGCATTGACGATGAAGGGTATGCGGCGCAACGCAACGTACTCATCGAAGACGGTGTACTCACCGACTACATGTGGGACTATCTGCGCTCCGA
>CAYUOD010000037.1:0-10770 GCA_964446225.1 uncultured Acidimicrobiales bacterium
CTCACGTATCCATCGACAGCTAGCTTTACATAACGAGGATTATCGGCGGCAGGTGAGCGCACGGTGCGGCATTCGTTCCGCGGCCTCCTCGGACATTAGTTTGGTGACATGTCGTCGCCTTTGGTTCCCCGTGACTCAAGATCACTTCTGTACCTGATCTTTGGCGTCACCATCACTGGCATCCTGTCGACTGGCCTGCTCGCGCCGGCGATTCCGAATATCCTGGACGAGTTCGGAAAGGACGACTCGGCCGCAGGACTCTTGGTGGCCATCGGCTCGGTTCCCGGGATTTTCGTAGCACCGATAATCGGCATTCTCGCGGATCGTTACGGACGCAGAAACGTTCTCGTTCCATGTCTCGTAAGTTTCGGGATATTTGGCCTGCTTGCCGCGACGGCACCCACCTTCGAACTGCTTCTGTTGGCACGCCTGGGCATGGGGTTCGGTTCCGCAGGGATGATCAATCTCTCCGTTGTGCTCATCGGCGACCACTTTCCCGTCAAGGACCAGACGAAGCTCATTGGACGCAACTCAGCGGTTCTCACAACCGGACTCGCCACGATCCCACTGATCTCAGGCGTGCTCACAGACCTTGTGGGCTGGCGTTGGGCACTGGCCCTCTACTCATTCTCTCTTGCTACTGGTCTGGCGGCCTATCTCATTCTCGAGGGCGGCCGCACCGTGTCCGTTGGCACGATTCGCGAGCAGCTCAGCGGGGCCAAACAGGCAATTCGCGATCCGAGAGTTCTGACCACGCTCGCGCTGGGGGTGCTGGTGTTTGCCGTGATCTTCGGTGTGTTCCTTACCGTGCTGCCGAACCACCTCGCGAACGAATTCGACCTGGAAGCCTCAGGACGTGGAGTTATTCTCGCACTCCCCGCCCTCACCTCCACTCTGGCTGCATTCAATCTGGGCAAGATCCAGGACCGCTTCGGCATGCGAGCGACGCTGCTCGTAAGCGCGAGTGGCTGGGTTGTCGCCTTCGCGATCATCGCCGCCGCTCCGTTCCTCGGCGTTCTGGCAGCAGGCTCCCTGCTCTACGGAGCTGGCGAGGGCTCACTCATTCCCAGTCTGCAGAGCACAGCGATGAAGAGCGCGCCAGAAGAACACCGAGGCGCGGTCGTCGCGGTATGGGTCGGCAGTGTGCGTCTAGGTCAGACGATCGGTCCGATCGCAGCTGGAGCCATTCTGCTCACAGCCAGCACGACGGTTGCCCTCTGGTCCGGATTCGGACTCGCGCTATTCCTGCTGCTCGTGCTCGCAGTGAGTCCCCTGGTCCGCCCTCCCAAAATGCCTGAGGCGTCCAGCTCAACCGAATTACAGCTATGACGAAAGACTTCCGGATCCGTTAGCTTCTGTCGCACAGGGCTGAGGTCGCGCCTCCTGTTGTGGCCGGGTCAGTCGCTATGTCCTCGCCGCCGCAGTGGCCCGCAGCGTTGCGCGTTCTCGTGCCCACTACCACGGACCTGTCAAGACGCCAGCCTGCCGTTCTCTGGCAACAGCAGGTAAGAGCCCACAAGGAAGAACAGCGCACCAAGGAGAGTGCCGCTGTTCACCAGTACCGCATTCAGCAGCTCACCAGTCGTTGGCAGTACGAAGGCTCCGATCGCTGAGACTGCGAAAAGAGCAGACCCGGCATAGTTGAGGATGGCTATCCACCAGTCCGGGTCGCCGCTGCGTTTCTTTACGCCGCGACCGCGGATCTCTCTCCAGGCCAGGTGGCTGGCAATGAGAAAGGCAGCCGAACTGAACAGGTCAGGAGCCCACACCAACCGGTTCTCCTGCTGGACCGAGAGCACGGTGATCAGAGCAGCAAAGGTGCTGACATTAAACAGGAGCGTACCCACGAGCTGCACGAATGCCAGCCACCAAGAACTGAGACCACCCGGAACTGCCTAGTACCTGCGTTTGTTGGAACTGTGCGCGGGGTTTATCACTTCCAGCCAGGCACCGTAGGCCGCTGCGGTGAACATCAGGGAGCCGATGAAGAAGGTGATGCCCACGACGCGAGCGTCTACGTTCTGGGGGAAGACCGGCAATGACCCCAGTGCGAAAAGGAGCGAGCCGCCCATCAAGAGTACGGCTATGAGCCAGGCGAGATGACGTGGTTGCCAGCTCAACCTTCCCTGGACTACAGCGTGATCCACGCGGAGGGCTTCCTCAGCACAATTTATGTATGGCTGAAGCCGGAGCTTGCAGGTGGGCTCAGTGGCGGGTACTGCTTGAGCTGCGCCACGGCTTTCTTCAGCGACTCGAGCAGCAGTTCAACCAGTTCCATACTGAAGCCGACCCGAATGACCACTCTCAGAACCGCGACATCGGTGGCATCGCCGGGCATCGTGTACGCAGGGACCTGCCAACCATCGGTACGAAGCTGATCAGATACGTGGAAGGCCGTGAAGCTGACATCGTCCTTCAGTTGAAGGCGATCACAGGGATCGCCGTACCGTCGCTGACAATTTCAAAGGGAGCCATCTCGGCTATCTCGTTTGACAAGCGCACCGCAAAATCACGCAGCGCCTCCATGACCTGGGTGTATCCAGCCCGACCTAGGCGCAGGAAGTTGTAATACTGGCCCACGATCTGATTACCCGGGCGAGAGAAGTTCAGCGTGAAGGTGGGCATGTCACCGCCCAGGTAATTCACATGGAAGATGAGATCCTCAGGTAAGTCTGCCTGAGACCGCCACACCACAAACCCAATATCCGGATAAGTGAGCCCGTACTTGCGACCCGAGACATCAATGGACTTCACCTGGGGCAGGCGGAAGTCCCACTCGAGATCAGGATGCGGAAACGGCGCCACGAAGCCGCCGCTGGCAGCGTCTACGTGAATGGGCACATCGGTGCCGTGCTCGGCGTTGAAGGCCACGACGCGATCGTGGATCTCCTTGATGGGTTCGGACTCACCGGAGTAGGTAGTGCCGAGGATTGGAATGACACCGATGGTCTCGGCGTCTACGCGAGCCATCACCGCGTCAGGATCAACCACGAAGCAATCCCGAGTCACGGGCACATAGCGAGGTTCTACATCCCAGTATTTACAGAACTTTCCCACACCACCTGGACATTGGAGCCCAAGACCATATTGGGTCGGTCCGTCGCTAGACCCTCAGATTGTCGACGTTGCCGCCAGCGCCATTTCATGGCCAGTCCAGCCAGCATCACCGCCTCGCTGGATCCGACCGTCGAGACGCCAACTGCGTCACCGTTTGTCGGGGCGTTGAAGAGATCAGCCACAATATTTACGCACCGCCGCTCGATCTCGGCTGTCTGTGGATACTCATCCTTGTCGATCATGTTCTTGTCGAACGTCTCGGCCATCAGCCGCTCGGCTTCTGGTTCCATCCAGGTGGTTGGGCGTGCCATCCCGCGCCAGTGACTCAGTGTATGGCAATGGCTGAATGCGATCATCGTTGGTCACATGTCGATGAACCATTGATTTCTCCTCCGGCTAAAGCGCCTACCGCGTCCAAGCGGTCAGAGCAGGTGTCAGCCTACTCGCAGCTATATCGCGGTCCCCGTGCGCGGTCAACTGGCGTCTCTGCAACTATCGGAGAGTCACCGCCTCAAAGTGCGACCCTCTGTCATTGAGAGGTTCTCCCCTCCTAGACCTTGACTAGTGCGTGCGATCGAGCGGCTTCTTGGATGCTCCGTGGTAGACCCCCGGTGTTTCCTTCATACGCACGACACGCTGCCACGGGCGCACCAGGTAGCCCAGCGGCAGAGTCAGAATATGGACAAGACGCGTGAACGGGAACACTGCCACAAATACCCAGAAGGTGAGCGCATGCAGCTTCAGTACGTTGGGCAGCGCCTCCACGTAGGCGGGCTCAGGCTGGAAGGTAATCAGCGAACGCACATAAGGAACGAAGACCGAGGTACCCCAGTACGAGCCCCAGCGGTAGCCAACGGCGATCCATATTCCGCTCAGAATCTGTACCACCAGGATGCCCAACACCACCAGATCCATCGGCGAGGTAACCGCCCGCACCCTCGGTACGCTCAGGCGCCGAAACACGAGTACCCCGATTCCAAAGGCGCTCCAGATAGCCAGAGCGAGGCCAGTCGCCTCAAGCGCGTAGAGCCGCGCCGGCTCACCGTTCCAGATCTCAAAGCCGCTCGGTATTAGCAGCGCGAAGACGTGGCCAGTCAGGATCAAGACAAGACCCCAGTGAAAGGGAATCGTGCCCCAGTACAAACGACGGCTCTCCAGCAGCTGCGACGAGAGGGACGAGACAGTGAAGGGGTGAACGCGCCAACGAATGATCGTCACCACGAGCATCACAAAAAACGCGACATAGGGAAACACCCCGAACAGAAGATCATTTGTACTCATCGCACCGTTCCGATCTGCAGTGACTTCAGGTCTTCCACCACGGCTACCACAGCACCGAGCAAATGGCTGTAGGGATTCGATTTGTCGGCCGCCTCGAGCGTGTCGCGCATCTTCCCGACTGCTTGTGGCAGCACATCAAGCAGGTCGGCCATGGGCTCGGGAGCTACTGCCAGATAACGCAATATCGGCTCAATATGATCTGGCAACTCACCACCAAGTTCAACACCTAGTCCGGTCATCTCACCCTTGAGATCCGCCATGAACTCGCCGCGTCGATAGTTGTCACCCCAGACCACATGCCCCACGTACGGCACAAACAGCGGTGACAGATCGACGGTGCGAGTGTGAAGCTCCTCCCACTCCCCCAGCGTCAGGTCTTTGATGCCTTTCAGGAAATGCCGCATCTGACGCTTACATACGCCGCGCAGTGAGACATCGATCTCGGCCGTCAGTATCTCTCGGCTCTGCGGAGCGGGGTAGCTGAATCCCAGCGCTACAACACTTGCGGCCTCCATCACGCACCTCTCTTCGGGGCCCGGCTGTAGCCCATACCCGTAGCGCCCTTATGCACAAGCGGATCATTGAGCTCCTCGATCGACATCTCGCGATGGTAAGGAGGGAATACGAAGCGCTCATCGACCGTCGGAATTGTCGTGAGCTTGTAGATGTCCTCTGCCAGCTCCTCGGTCAGACCCACAGATTCGAGCATCTCAAGGGTCGCCTCGTCGATGACACCATCGACGCTCTGGCGGCGCTTGTAGGTGCGTACTCCAAGCATCTTCCGGAGTATTTCTCGGATCGGCTTCTCGTCGCCGATGGAGAACAGATTTGCGAGGTACTTGATGGGCAATCTGGCCTTGTCCAACTCGTCCAGCAGCTCGAAGTCGACACGCTCCTCTGGCAGATCCAGCTTCACGAGCTTGCGCTCAACAGTGCTGATCACCGGCGACAGCGGAGGTATATAGAACATCATCGCCGCGGTGCGGTACTCCGGGTGAAGCGGCAGGGCCATGCCCCATTCCTTCACGAACTTGTACACCGGCGACTGACGTGCAGACCGCAGCCAATCGTCGTCGATGCCAGCGGCCTTGGCGGCGGTGATGACCCGCTCGTCGGTTGGATCCAGAATAGCGTCCATCTGGGCCTGGATGAGTTCGTCCTCTGGGCCCGAGACAACCGCTTCGATGCGGTCGGCGTCATAAAGCAACACGCCCATGTAGCGGATGCGACCGACGCAGGAGTGGGCGCAGGCCGGCGCCTGACCGGTCTCCATACGAGGGAAGCAGAGAATGCACTTCTCGGACTTGCCAGTGTCCCAGTTGTAATAGACCTTCTTGTACGGACAGCCAGCGACGCACATGCGCCAGCCGCGGCACTTGTCCTCATTGACGAGAACAACTCCATCCTCGGCACGTTTGTAGATCGCGCCGCTGGGGCAGGCTCCGGCGCATGCCGGATTCAGACAGTGGTTACAAATGCGAGGCAGATAGTTGAACACCACCCGCTCGATCTCTTCGAGCTGCGCACGGACCGTCTCGTCAACGCCATCCAATGAGATGTCGTTGCGTGCATAGGTTTCTGAGCCACCAAGATCGTCATCCCAGTTGGGACCCATCTTGATCTCCATCTCGCGCCCGGTGATCTTCGAGATGGGCACAGCCGTGGGCTGCTGGTCCTGTTGGGGTGATCCGAACAGGTCGCCGTACTTGAACGTGTACGGGTCGTAGTAGTCATCCAGCTCAGGTAGCGAAGGGTTGTAGAACAGCTTGCCGAGTCCCCCGGCCTTGGAATGCAAGGTCAGCTTCAGGCGTCCTTTCTCATCGCGCCGCCAACCGCCCTTGTAGTGCTCCTGATCTTCCCAGCCGGTTGGGTAGCCGGTGCCTGGCCGGGTTTCTACGTTGTTCCACCACATGTACTCCGCGCCCTCGCGGTCCGTCCAGAGGTTCTTGCATGCCACAGAACAGGTGTGGCAGCCAATGCACTTGTCGAGATGGAAGAGCATGCTCATTTGAGCTCTTACTCGCATGTCAGCTCCTAGTATTCCGGCTTGTCGATACGGTGGACATAGACGAACGTGTCACGGTTAACTCCCGTTGGACCCCAGTAGTTGAAGGCGTAAGTGAACTGGGCGTAGCCCCCGCTCATCAACACCGGCTTGAGGCGTGTTCGTGTGAGCGAGTTGTTCATTCCTGCTCTCTTGTTGCGTCTCGGCGATATCGGAATACCCACAGTTCGCTCGGTCGCGTGATAGACGAACACCGTGCCTCTCGGGATCCGGGAGGAAGTCGTGCAACGCTGCACGAACACACCGTTGTCGTTGTAGAGCTCGACCCAGTCGTTGTCCTCGATGCCCAACTCGGCAGCGTCCTTCACGTTTAGCCAAATCGGGTAGCCACCACGAGACAGCGTCATCATGCGCTCGTTCTCTGAATAGGTGGAGTGGATCGACCACTTGCCATGCGGGGTGATGTAGTTGAAGAGCTTGCCGTCCTGTCCCTCAACGAGAGACTGCTCTGTTTCTGAAAGCATTGCGTGATCAGGCCTCGGCTTGTAGCCAGGCAGATGTTCACCCCAGGCGATGTACTGGTCATGATCCAGGTAGAAGTGCTGACGGCCGGTCAGCGTGCGCCATGGCACCAGGTGCTCAACGTTCAAGGTGTACGGACTGTAGGCCCGACCCTTTCCGATGAGGCCGCTCCAGGTGGGAGTGGTCAGGACGCGTCGTGGCTGCGAGATGAGGTCTGCGAAGTTGATCCGCGTATCGCGCGAGCCCGCCGCCAGGTGAGTCAGATCCAGACCGGTCTTGACCTCTTCAGCTTCAAAGGCCCGGTGGGCGATCTCACCGTTGGAGGTCGGATCAAGTGCGAGAATCGCCTCACACACCTCTCTGCTCAGCTCCAGCGACGGACGAAGAGTCTCGCCGTCCTTGCCCGAACGCCGATCTGGCTGCTTGCGGGCAAGCTCGTCGTAGAAGTCCTCGACGGGCATGCGCAAACCGTGCGCTGCCACACCGTTCTTACGCACACCAAGACCCAGCGAGGTCATCTGTTCGTAGAGGCGTGAATAGTCCCGCTTGACCAACGCAAACCTCGGCATCGTCTTACCGGGAATAGGTTCAATCTCACCCTTGCGCCAGTCCGCCATCTGCGGCTGCGCCATCTCATCGGGGGTGTCATGCGCCAGGGGCTGCATGACCACGTCATCTACGCCCGAGGCAAGGTGACCCGCAGAGAGATCCTGCACCTTCTTGGCCAGCGCAGAGAAGATGTCCCAGTCCGACTTCGACTCCCACGCCGGCGGAACAGCAGCCTGCATCGGGTTGATGAAGCTGTGCATGTCTGTGGTGTTGAGGTCGTCCTTCTCGTACCAGGTCGCCGCCGGTAGGACCAGATCGCTGTAGAGGGCGGTCGTATCCATCCGGAAGTTGAGATCAACGACCAGATCCATCTTGCCGATCGGCGCATTTTCTGGAACGTTGACTTCAACCACACCGTGGTCGGCAGGTTCAGCGGCGATCGCAGTTGAAGTAGTACCGAGGTAGTGGCGCATGAAGAACTCATGGCCTTTGGCTGAGGTACCTATCGCGTTGCCACGCCAGATAAACCAGGTCCTCGGCCACGATTCCGGAGCGTCCGGATCATCGATTGCCAGCTCAAGATCACCTGAGATGACCCGATCGGCAATGTGGGCCTTTATCTCATCGTCGCTTTCCAGTCCCAGCCTCTTGGCCTGACGTACCACTTCGATGGGATTCTCTTTGAACTGAGGAAAGAACGGCAACCAGCCCTGACGAACGGCCCGAGCCTGGTGGTCGATCGTGTGGTCATGGCGCTCTGGATGATCCTTGGGGAGCGAGTCATAGTCCCGATAGCCGCGCTCGTAGCGCCACTGGTCTGAGTGCACGTAGTGGAACGACGGTGTGTTCTGCTGGCGCGGAGCCTTGCCCCAGTCTCCTGCCATCGCAATCGCACTCCACGAAGCTGCTGCGGCAAGCTTCTCCTGGCCCACGTAGTGTCCGAGGCCTCCCCCGTTGACTCCTACAGAGCCGGTGAGCATGAGGGCCATGATGCCCGAGCGGTAGAGCAGATTGTTGTGGTACCAGTGATTAGCACCGGCGCCGATGATTATCAGGTTCTTGCCATTGGTGAGTTCGCCGTTGCGGCCCCACTCACGGGCAAACTTGATCACCGTGTCGCGGGCAATTCCGGTGTACTGCTCCTGCCAGGCTGGTGAGTAGGGCACCTGCTCGTTGTCGTAACTCTCGGCGTCGTAGCCCTTCAGGCCACGGTCCACTCCCATGCGGGCATTGAGGAGATCGAAGACGGTAGTGACGGTAACTGGACCGTCGCTGGTCTGCACCGTGCGCACAGGCACAGATCTGATCACATCTCCGTCTGTGCCGAAGAACTCGAGTTCCACCTCCGCGGTCGCGTCGTGATGGTCGATGAAAGTGAGCCGAGGTTCGATGTCCTCACCCGTCACCCTGTCATGCAGTTTGAGGTTCCAATGCCCCTTGTCCTCTTTGGCCCAGCGGTCTCCAATCGTGCCATTGGGCATGCGAGGAGCGTCGTTGAGCTCATCCCAGACAAGCAGTTTCCATTCTGGGTTCTCGACCTCGCTATATGCATCGAGCCTGCCCGCACGCAGACACTTGCCTGCCTTACGGTCCTTGATCTCAACGAGGAACGGGAGGTCCGTGTACTGCTTGGCATAACTCTGGAAGTAGTCGACCTTGCGATCGGCGTAGAACTCCTTGAGCAGCACATGGTTCACCGCCAACCAGAAGGCGGTGTCCTGGCCCGGATTCGTCGGAATCCACCAATCGGCAAACTTGGCCACCTGCGAGAAATCAGGACTGAACACGGCGAGCTTGGCTCCGGCGTGGCGCACCTCGGAGATGAAGTGGGTGTCAGGGGTGCGCGTCATGTTGAGGTTGGCGCCCATCACCGCGATGAACCTCGAGTTGTACCAGTCGGCCGACTCATGCACATCTGTCTGCTCGCCCCAGACCTCAGGTGAGGCAGGAGGCAGGTCGCAGTACCAGTCGTAGAAGCTCATCACCACGCCGCCGATGAGCGACATGAACCGACTCCCGGCGGCGTAGCTGATTTGTGACATCGCCGGAATTGGCGAGAAACCAGCTACCCGATCGGGACCGTGGTCCTTGATCGTGTGCACCGTCGACGCCGCAGCGAGCTCAAGCGCCTCATCCCAGCTGATACGACGGAATCCGCCCTTGCCGCGCGCGGCCTGATACTTCTTGCGCCACTCCGGGTTCTCCTGAATCAGCGCCCAAGCGTCAACGGGATCGTCCAGGCATTCCCGCTTCGCCTGGCGGTACATGTCGATGAGCACACCGCGGACGTAGGGATACTTCACTCTCGTTGGTGCGTACAGATACCAGGAGTAGGAAATACCTCGCTGGCAGCCGCGCGGCTCGTACGGCGGCAGACCCTCTTCGAGCTCGGGATAGTCGGTAGCTTGCAGCTCCCATGTGACAATCCCGTCCTTGACGAAGACCTCCCACGAGCAGCTCCCGGTGCAGTTCACACCGTGGGTGGTACGTACCCGCTTGTCATGCTGAAAGCGATTCCGGTAGAACTCCTCCCACTTGCGCTCGGCGGGGCCGACGACTTCCTGGCTCCAGTCGATTGTCATGCCTTGCTCCTCAGACGTTCTACGTAGGTTTGGCGCATTCCACGCCAGGCAACGGCCATGCCGCCGATCAACAATACGAAGCCGACCAGTCCGGCGACTCCCAACAGATCCACGTCATTCGACGGTTTCGTCTGTGCCGGGGCATCCGCGATGTAGGCCACGAGATCAGCGATCTCAGCCTCAGTCATCGGGCGCTCATCGAAGATCGGAATCATGGTCGGCGAGGCGGGTCCACCCAACCATCCGCTCAGCGCGTCTTCGCTACCGAAGACTTCAACAGTGTTTGTGAGATCCGGCCCCAGGCTCGACCCACCCAGGTTGCCTACTCTGCCGGCCGTGTGGCAGGCAGCACACGCTGCTCCCCCGTTGGTCAGCCCGGTTGATCCAATAAAGAGGTCGTATCCCTCACTCACGCTGCCCGGCTCCGCTATGACCGCTGGGGTCTCGGGTATGGCAGAGGGATCAGTCACTGCGAGGGTGCCCACATAGGCGACGACAGCGAATATCTCATCGTCCGAGAGCTTGTCCTCGAAGGCGCGCATCGAGCCGTCATAGGTAATCCCCATGACCTCAATCGGCCCGCTCAACCCATTACGGACGGTGTCCTCGACATAGGCAGCGTCGCTCGCGCGCTCGTTGCCGAGCAGAGGTGGGAACTCCCCGGGAATGCCGCGCCCATCTGGTTCATGACAGGTTGAGCAGGTGCTCGCGTACACCGCAGCGCCAGCAGCAACATCGCCCTGTTGTGCTGGCACTACAAGTGCCTCGGCCAGG
>CAYUOD010000037.1:10870-11969 GCA_964446225.1 uncultured Acidimicrobiales bacterium
AGTGCGCTACCGATCATGACGATCGAGACGTAGTGGGTGACTCGGGCTCCACCCAGTCGGTCTGCAATCAAGCCGCCGACCGGACGAATGAACGCGCCGATGAAAGGGCCCATCCAGGCAAAAGTCAGAGCCGACGGTCCATCGGGATTCACCACATCGTGCGTCATGATGCCATCGACTTCGATGTGCTTGAAACCAAACACCACTTTGATCGCCAAGGCGAAGCCCGCCGAGTAGCCGATGAAGCTTCCAAACGTCATCGTGTAGATCGTGCTCATCACCCAGGTGTGCGCATTCTTGAAGATGCCATACTGCCGCTCAAGATTCGGCTTAATGTCACCAGGGATCTGCTTCAGGGCCATCACCGTCGCGAAGACCACGAAGGCAATGATCGGATACTTGGCCCAGGAGGGCGCACCCAGACCGGTTGGGTCCGGCAGGATGAAGAAGAGTCCGATGGCCGATGTCGCGAACGCAACCAGCAGCATGCCGGTGACCTTTGCGAAGGAGGACAAAGGAGAGCCGATGTTCGGCGACACGTGCTCCGTGCGGATGTTGTTCATCTTCTTCCAGCTCAGGAAGGCCAGAGGAATCAGGAAGACCAACCAGATGAAACCGGCATTGTGAATCCACGTTTCAGTGCCTGCGGTGATCTTGCCGATCAGCGTGCCTGAATCCTGCTGAAGCACCATTGAGGCTCCACCAAAGATGGCATTGGTCATGACCAGCGGAATCAGGATCTGCATGGTCGTGACACCCGCATTGCCAAGTCCGGCGTTCAGTCCAAGGCTCAGACCCTGCATGCGCTTCGGATAGAAGAAGCTGATGTTCGACATCGACGACGCGAAGTTGCCTCCGCCTAATCCCGACAGGAATGCGAGGATCTGAAATACCCAAAGAGGTGTGTCCTGGCTGAGCAGAGCGAAACCAGTACCCGCAGCGGGAATGATGAGAAGAGCCGTGGTGAAGAAGATTGTGTTTCGCCCGCCAGCGATCCGAATGAAGAAGCTGCTCGGAATACGTAGCGTCGCTCCGGTGAACCCCGCGATCGCTGCAAGCGTGAACAACTCCGACTGCTCAAACGGGAACCCCAGATTGA
>CAYUOD010000038.1:0-1568 GCA_964446225.1 uncultured Acidimicrobiales bacterium
AGTGAGGCCTGGCCGTCGGAGGTATCAAAGGTGTAGGTCTTGTCGACTCGCACGACTGGCATTGCACGGCGCTGTTCGGCGATTTTGTCCAGCTGGATCGTGGCAGCCTTCTCTTCGGTGAGTAGCGCGGCCCGAGCCTTCAGCCACACGGAGCGGTCGACAACGGTTGGTTCTGTGGATGAGTTCTGCATGAATTGAACCGTAAGTCATGACTTACGCAATGTCAACAGGGATTGATAACGTTTGGCGCTCCGCCAAGAATCGAGCTGCTAGTAGTAGCCGGTTTCGCCATCAAGGAGCTCGCGGATGACGTCCATGTGACCGACGTGGCGTGCGGTCTCTTCAAGCATGTGCAGAAGCATCCAGCGCAGCGTGGCGTCTGCGGATTTGTGGTCGGGGTGCTTGCCGACCTCGTCGAGCGAATGTTCGGCGACGATCTGGTTTGCGAGCTCACACTGTTGGCGGTAGTCGTCAAGCAGGCCGGCGAGAGGTACGCCATCCATCCGCATCTCGGCGTCTTCTGGCTCGGTCTGGAACATGGGGCTGTCGGCAGGGCGACCCAGAAACATGACTTCGAACCAGGCATTCTCGGCCCAGCGCAGATGTGAGACGAGTCCCGCTATTGTCATCAGCGGAGACGTCGGCAGTACCACTCGATGAGCGTCGTCCTCAGAGAGCCCCTCGCATTTCCAGTGCACGAGTTCACGTTGCAGATCGAGCCAGCCGACGAGCTGTGTGCGTTCGTCAGCGACAAATGGTGGGCGGACACGAGGGGAAGTCATGCATCCGACCCTAGCGACCCTCGATCTGGATAGATGCGTAGGTTTTGGCGGTCATGGCCGATCCAGTTACGCATCTATGGGGGAAGGGAGGGGAAGGGAAGGGAGGGGAAGGGAGGAGCAGCGTACCTACTTGACGCGTGAGCCCTGCTGCCAGACGTGAGTCACACGCGCCGGGTCACCCCAGACCGACCGGTCGTCGAGCGGATTGGTGTCGAGAGCGATGACGTCGGCAGCGAAGCCTTCGGCGAGCTGCCCACTGTGGGGAGCCTGAGGTCCGAGCGTCTCAGGTGCGTTGGCCGTTGCGGCCTCAATCGCCTGAAGATCGGTCATGCCTACGTTGATGAGGTGCTCGATCTCGCGGCTGTTTTCGCCGTACATGCTTCCGGACAAGAAGATGTCGCAGCCCGCAGCGATCTTGACGCCCTTTGCGATGGCGATCTTCATGGCCTGCCGGTGCGCCTCGTCCACCATGAGGCCCTTCTCGTAGGCATATGCAGGCAGAAGTTCGGGCTCGCCCAGCAGCGACTCGAAGACGAATCGTGTGGGCACCAGCATGGCGCCCTTCTCGATCATGAGATCGGCCGCCTCTTCATCCAGAAAGCTGCCGTGTTCGATCGTGCCGCAGCCAGCGCGCAAGGCCGCCATGATGCCTGCCTTGCCGTGGCAGTGAGCGGCGACGATTCGCTCGGCGCGGCCGGCCTCGGCGACGATTGCGGCGAGTTCCTCATCTGAGAACTGCTGATGCATGGGATGGTCGACCTCAGACATGACGCCACCTGAGGCGCA
>CAYUOD010000038.1:1668-11964 GCA_964446225.1 uncultured Acidimicrobiales bacterium
GGGATCAGGACGGATGATATGACGTGCTGCATATTGCAGACTTTAGGCGTCGGGGTCCTCGGAGAGGTGACGCTCGTGGATCGCGGCAAGTACCTCGACGGTGCGTTCGACGTGATCTGCGGCGATCTTCTTAGTGAGTTCCACGTTGCGGTCGAGGGCGGCTTCCATCAGCGCTTTGTGTTCCATGCCAACAGCTCGGGGCATCGTTGTGTCGATGATCGCGATACGCCGGTAGCGCTCAGAATGTCTGGCCAGCATGTCGAGCATGTAGATGATCCAGGTTGACTCACAGCGGCCGATGAGGGCTTCATGGAACTCGCGGTTGCGGACTTCCCAGTCCTGCAGCGCTCCGTCCTCACGGGCGTCTACGCGGTCCTGGACTTTCGTGAGACGGTGATATGCGGCCACAATGCCGGCCTCCCACTCGTCGTCTCCATGTTCTATGGAGTCCTGCAGGGCCTCGGCTTCGAGCAGTATCCGCAGGCGACTGAGATCTCGGAGGTCCTCGACCGAAATGGGCGTCACGGTGAAGCCGCGCTGCCCCTCTGCGGTGACGAGCGCATCTGCAAGCAGGAGTGACAGGGCCTCGCGGATGGTCGAGGAGCCAACGCCATAGTGCTGGCGCAGTTTTTCGATACCGAGCCGGGAGCCGGGTTCGAGTTCGCCGAGGATGATGTCCCGGCGAATCGCGTTGAACGTTGACGAAACCCGGGTCGGCGAGTTGGTGCTGACGTCTGTCACGGCCTGGGCCCGGGTCCTTTCATTGCCTGCTGGGGTGTAGTGAGTATGACAGACAAATCACAGATGTGGGGATATTTGTGAGAAATGTCGTTTTTTGGTTGACATGTCGCTTTCTACGATGTTCGATAGTGGCGGATCGGAGACCAAGTGACGACGGACACACCCAACTGGGGAGACGCATTCGTACGAGTTACGCGGGTACGTCGAGAGAAGTTCGTTGAATTTGAGTTCGCCATTGGTGACGAGGACGTGCAAGTGGAGCTTGTCCTGCCCTATCCCATGTTCATGGAGTTCTGCGAGTTGCGCGAAGCAACGATGCTCCCAACAGCCGACGAAGCCCTGCTGGACTTTGCGGCGCTCGCAGACAAGTTCCAGCTATCAGCATCAACCCAGTCCCACAAGGAGAGCCGATGACCGTCGATATCAAGGCCCTGGAGTTTGAGCCCAGGCGGCAAACTTTCAGCCACATAGCGGCACGCTACGGAGAGGATCGGCCAGCATCTCGCTACGACGAGGCAACGCTGGACGTGCAGGCCACGGCGAACTTTCACTACCGCCCGCTGTGGCAGCCAGAACACGAGATCTTCGACGCCAGCCGTACCCAGATCCAGATGGCCGACTGGTACGCCTTCAAGGATCCCCGCCAGTTCTACTACGCCACCTACAACATCAACCGTGCAGCCATGAACCAGGCTGCCGAGCGCGCCTTTGAGTTCGTGGAGGATCGTGAACTCGTGTCTCGGATTGATCCACTCTGGTTGGCCAAGGTGCGCAACTACCTGGTGCCCATGCGTCACTACGAGTGGGGCGCCAACCTGAACACGCTGTTCGTCACTGACTTCGGCTACGGCACCCGCTTCACGTCGGCCACGATGTTTGCCGCGGGCGACCGCCTCGGCATGGCGCAGATCCTGACCCGTGTCGGCCTCGTGCTCGACGACTATGCCGAATCTGCCCTCGACGAGGGCAAGACGGCATGGCTCGAAGGCGAAGAGTGGCAGCCAGTGCGCCACATGATTGAGGACAGCCTTGTCATCAAGGACTGGTTTGAGAACTTCATCGCCCAGTATCTGGCTATGGACGGCGTCATGTTGCCTATGGTCTACGGCTCCTTTGATGAGGTTGGCATGGACCATGGAGGCACGGCCGTCTCGATGATGAGCGAGTTCATGGTGGATTGGATGAAGGACTGCAAACGCTGGGTGGATTCGTTCGTCAAGACCGCCACGAGCGAGTCAGAGGCGAACGCTGAACTCATCAGTAGCTGGTACGCCACGTGGCGCGAGCGAGCGGCCAAAGCGGCTGCTCCACTGAGCACCGTGGTCCTAGGCAACAGCACAGCCGTTGATGACGCGGTCACTGCACTCGATGCCCGGGCCGCTGAGCTCGGGATAACGATCTAGAGGAACTATGAGCGAATACCCCGTATCCATAACCCTGCAGAACAATGACGACGCACGGGCGATCATCGAGGCAATTACCGCAGATAACCCTGATGTCACCATTGCGCACTACCCGGCGATGGTGAAGCTGGACGGCCCCGGCAAGATCAGGATCAATGCCGAAACGGTGAGCGAGAAGCTCGGCCGTGAATGGGACCCACAAGAGATTCATCTGAGCGTGATCACGCTCTCCGGAAACATCGAAGAAGACGACGACTTCTTCCAATTGGCTTGGAGCTGAACATGGCAAAGAAGATCGGACTCAAGAAGAAGTACGGGCTCATGACCCGCGACCTGGCTTGGGACACCACCTACCAGGACATGGACGATGTCTATCCCTACGACCAGTTCGAGGGCATCAAGATTCACAACTGGGATGACTGGGTCGACCCGTTCCGTCTCACCCAGGACGCCTACTGGAAGTTCCAGGCCGAAAAAGAGCGCAAGCTCTACGCCGTCATCGATGCCTATGCCCAGAACAACGGGCAGACCGGTCTGAGTGACGCCCGCTATCTGAGTGCACTCAAGCTGTTTCTCACCGGTGTCACACCACTCGAATACCAGGCGCATCGGCACTTCGCCCACCTGGCCCGCAACATTCGCGGCACCGGCGCCCAGGTGTCGGCACAGATGCAGTCCATGGACGAACTGCGCCACGCGCAGACACAGATCCACGCGATCAGCCACTACAACAAGTACTTCGACGGCTTCCACGACTTCAGCCACATGCACGATCGCGTGTGGTACCTGTCAGTGCCCAAGTCGTTCTTTGACGACGCGGTTTCAGCTGGTCCGTTCGAGTTCTTCACCTCGATTGCGTTCAGCTTCGAGTACGTGCTGACGAACCTGCTTTTCGTGCCGTTCATGTCAGGCGCGGCCTACAACGGCGATCTTTCGACTGTGACGTTCGGCTTCAGCGCTCAGTCTGACGAAGCACGGCACATGACGCTTGGACTTGAGGTCATCAAGTTCATGCTCGAGCAGGATGAGGCCAATGTGCCGATTGTGCAGCACTGGATCGACAAGTGGTTCTGGCGTGGACACAGAGTGCTCAGCCTGGTTGGAATGATGATGGACTACATGCTGCCGAAGAAGGTCATGTCGTGGGCCGAGGCCTGGGAGATGTACTTCGAAGAGCAGGGTTCAGCGCTGTTCGCCGACCTTGCACGGTATGGAATCCGTCCGCCGATGCACGCTGCGCAGGCTACGAACGAGAAGAACCGCATCAGCCATGAGGTCTGGGCGATCTTCTACCAGTACTCCCATGCTGCAGGTCTGCACACCTGGGACGTCGACGACGAGCACATGAACTGGCTGTCGCAGAATTACCCGGACACCTTCGACAAGCACTACAAGGACCGTCTCCTGACCTGGCGCAACATGGCTGCAGACGGCAAGCGCTTTTACAACATGGCGCTGCCGCAGCTGTGTCAGCTCTGCCAGATCCCGATGGGTTTCACCGAGCCTAATGACCCGACGACAATCTGCTACCGCTCCAGCGAGTACAAGGGCGACCGCTACCACTTCTGCAGTGATGGCTGTAAGTACATCTTCGATCACGAGCCCGAGAAGTACGTGCAGGCCTGGCTGCCTGTGCATCAGATCTTCCAGGGCAACTGCGGCGGGGCCGAGATCCCCGACGTTCTGGACTGGTATCACTTGAAGCAGGGGTCGGACAACATGGCTTATGAGGGTTCGCCAGAAGAGGCGATCTGGAACGACTGGATGGCTGCCCGCGTTGGCGCAGCCCAGAGCTAAGGAGACGAGATGCCAGTAACAGCTCTCAAAGACGGTTACGAAGGACAGATACTCGACGCCGTCGAAAACTTCCACGGTAACCAGTTGGTCTATCTCCACTGGGAGAAGCACCTCATGTTCTGCGCCGCCCTGGCCTTCCCATTGCCGCCCGAGATGCCCTTCGGTGCACTCGTGGGTGAGCTCATTCCTGAGTTCTACGGCCCACACCCGGACTTCGAAAAGATTGACTGGGCCGCGGTTCGCTGGAACGTTGACGGTGAAGACTTCACGCCAGACCTCGATAAGTCACTGGCAGAAAACGGTGTTGGACACAAGTCCCTCATCCGCTTCTGGACACCAGGACTCGACGGTATCAACGGCAGCGGCTCCTGACGAGCACGCAACGTTTGTGAGTAACTCACTTTTCATCGAACCGATCGAGCAGTCGGTCGAGATCGCAGAGGGACAGAACCTTCTGGATGCCTGCCTCAGGGCAGGCATCTGGTTGCCCCACGCCTGCGTTCACGGGCTGTGTGGGACGTGCAAAGTTGAAGTGCTCGACGGTGAGGTTGATCACGGCAACGCTTCTCCGTTCGCTCTCATGGACTTTGAGCGTGACGAAGGCATGACACTGGCCTGTTGCGCCACTGCTGAGGGCGACGTGACAATCGAGGCAGACATCGAGGAAGAGCCCGACGCTGTCGTGCGCGCGGTAAGCGACTTCACCGCGACGGTCTCGCGGCTTGAACGCCTCACTCCGGACATTCTTGGCGTGTGGCTCAAGTCCGATCAACCAATCGAGTTTCAGGCGGGCCAGTACCTGAACTTGATGGTCGCTGGCGTCGCTGAGCCGCGCGCGTTCTCGTTTGCGAGCAGCCCATCAGCGGACGAGATCGAACTGCATATCCGCCTCGTGCCAGGGGGAGAAGCGACGCCCCGAATCCACAAGCACCTGACAGTCGGCGACCAGATGAGCTTCACCGCTCCCTATGGACGCTTTTTCGTGCGCACCTCGGCCGACCGGCCGCTGCTGTTCATGGCAGGGGGATCAGGGCTCTCAAGCCCCAAGGCGATGATCGAAGATCTGCTTGAGTCGGGCTGCGAGCTACCGATCACGCTCATCCACGGTGTGCGCACCACCGCTGATCTGTATCTCGAGGGGTTCTTCGAGCTTCTCGCAGACAAGCACGACAACTTTCGTTATATTCCCGCGCTCAGTGAGCCCGGCGAGACGGACGACGCGTGGTCGGGTGAGGTCGGCTTCGTGAATGATGTCGCCGAGCGACTCTACGACGGATCCTTCAAAGGACTCTCGGCCTATCTCTGTGGTCCACCACCGATGATCGAGGCATGTATCCGCTCGCTCATGAAGGGCCGTCTTTTCGAACGTGACATCTTTACCGAGAAGTTCCTCACGCTGGCCGACGCACAGAACGCCATCAAGAGCCCGCTGTTCAGGGGGCTGTGAGCATGGCGATTACACCTGAGGCAATCGCAGCGGCACGCGAGCACAACATTTCTCTGGGCTGTCGCGGCGGCGGCTGCGGAGTCTGTCGAGCCCAGGTCCTGTCCGGTGAATGCAGCACGCAGCGCATGAGCCGTAGGCATGTCTCAGAGGCCGACGAGGCGCGGGGCGTTGTACTCGCGTGCCGACTTACCGATACACGTGATCTCATTCTTGAGCCCGCCCCTAATCCACCAATCCCAGCTGGCGCAGATGCGCCGCAACTGATCAATTAGTCATCGAATGGAGAACAAATCATGGCCATGACAGGAGTCCTTCGCCCCGGCTACATCCAAATTCGGGTACTCGACCTCGAAGAGGCAATGGTGCACTACCGCGACCGCATCGGCCTTACGCATGTCTCCACAGAGGCTGATGGTCGCGTCTACCTCAAAGGATTCGACGAGTTCGACCGACACAGCGTCATTTTGCGCGAGACCGATGAAGCCGGCATGGACGTGATGGGTTTCAAGGTTCTCGACGACGAGACCCTCGTCGACTTCACCGCCAAGCTTGAGGCAGCGGACATAGCGGTGACGCTCCACGACAAGGGTGGTCAGCCAGGTCTGGGTCGTCGTATTTCGTTCACGATTCCGAGTGGTCACACCATTGAGTTGTACGCCGAGATGGAGTTTTCGGAGGATGGTCCCCAGGTCATCAACCCGAACGTCTGGCAGTCAGAACCCAAGGCCATGGTGGCTACCCGCTTCGATCATGCGCTTCTCTACGGGCCTGACATCGAGGGCGTCGTAGAGGTCTTCTGCGGCATCCTCGGATTCGAAGTCGCTGAAGAGGCCGATCTTGGCCCCGGCGGCATCGCAGTGTGGTTGACCTGCTCAAACAAGGCACACGACATCGCCTTCGTAACCAATCCAGATCCGGCTCGCTTCCACCACGCCGCGTTCTATCTTGAGACCTGGCAGGACGTGCTCCACGCTGGCGACATCATGGCCTATTACGACATCCCGCTCGATATCGGCCCAACCCGCCATGGCATCACCCGCGGACACACGATCTACTTCTTCGATCCGTCCGGAAATCGCAACGAGGTCTTCGCCGGCGGTTACACCTACTACCCGGACAATCCAACTCGCAAGTGGACGCCAGACCAGATCGGCAAGGGCATCTTCTACTACGAGCGCGAGTTGAACGAAGCATTCCTCGCTGTCTACACCTGATGGCGGAGTCGGATCTTCCTCGGCCTGCGGATTTCTACAACTTCATCGACGGCAGCTTTCGACCGGGATCGTCTGGCGACACCTTTGAGAACCGTTCGCCAGTCGATGGGTCGCTTGTCGGCATAATCCATGAGGCTTCCAGAGCTGATGTCGATCAGGCCGTTGCCGCTGCGCGGGCCGCGTTGGGTGGCCCCTGGGCCTCGTTGACGCTGGAGGAGCGTACGGGTCTGCTGTACGACGTCGCCGACGAGATCGACCGCCGCTTCGATGATTTCCTGGCCGCGGAGATGGCCGATACCGGCAAACCCATAGCGCTGGCGAGTCACATCGACATCCCGCGCGGGGCAGCCAATTTTCGGGTATTCGCCGATGTCGTGAAGAACGTGCCGGGGGAGTATTACCGGACGGCGACTCCTGATGGAGCAGGCGCAGTCAACTATGCGGTGCGCAGTCCCAAGGGCGTCATCGCCGTTGTGTGTCCGTGGAACCTGCCGTTGTTGCTCATGACCTGGAAAGTGGGCCCGGCGCTGGCCTGCGGAAACACGGTCGTCGTGAAACCATCCGAGGAGACACCAGGCACAGCCACCCTGCTGGGCGAAGTCATGAACACCGTGGGTGTGCCAGCCGGCGTGTACAACGTGGTTCATGGCTTCGGGCCGGACTCAGCCGGAGAGTTTCTCACTTCTCAACCTGACGTGGATGCCATCACGTTCACCGGCGAGACCCGTACCGGTGAAGCGATCATGAAAACGGCCGCAGTCGGAGTTCGAGACGTCTCGTTCGAGATGGGCGGCAAGAATCCTGCTCTGGTCTTCGCCGACGCCGATCTCGACGCCGCGGTAGAGGGGACACTGCGGTCTGTATTCTCGAACTGCGGGCAGGTCTGTCTGGGTACTGAGCGTGTGTATGTCGAGCGTCCCATCTTCGAGGAGTTCGTGCATCGCCTGGCAACGGGTGCCAAGGCACTGCGTTTCGGAGACCCGAACGAGAGCAGCACGCAGTTGGGGCCGTTGATCTCTGAAGAGCATCGACGCAAAGTGCTGTCCTACTACGACAAGGCGGTAGAGGACGGAGCCACGGTCGTCATCGGTGGGGGCGTTCCAGCCCTTGACGGTGACATGGCAAACGGGTCGTGGGTTGAGCCAACCATCTGGACTGGCTTGGACGACGACAGCGCAGTAGTGCGAGAAGAGATCTTTGGTCCCTGCTGCCACATTCGCCCCTTCGACTCAGAGCAGGAAGCGGTCGCGCTCGGCAATGACACCGAATACGGCCTTGCTGCCGCGGTCTGGACGTCTGATGTGAGCCGAGCCCATCGTGTAGCGGCGAGCCTCAACGTCGGACTCTGCTGGGTGAACTCCTGGTTCCTGCGCGACCTGCGTACACCCTTCGGCGGCATGAAGGCCTCAGGCATTGGACGTGAGGGCGGCGTCCACAGCCTGGAGTTCTACACCGAGTCAACCAACATCTGTATCAAGCTCTAAGGAGACAACATTCCGCGGGTGTCCCCGGGTTGCTTGCTGTCTAGGGTTGTCACCGAAAGAAGGATTCCATGACTGATTCCCGTTCCCTCGCGGACCTTGCTGTAGCCGCTGATGATGCGGCGCGCTACGCCAACGCGATCGCGCAGTTCACGCACTCGGTGCCTCTGGATGTAGCCGACGCGTACCGCGTGCAGGCGCTGTCCTTTGAGCGCCGAGTTGCCCGCGGCGAACAGCAGGTGGGCATGAAGATGGGCCTCACCTCAAAGGCCAAGATGGCCCAGGTCGGAGTGGACGAAGTCATCTGGGGTCGCCTCAGCGACGCCATGATTGTTGAGAATCTGAGCGAGATTTCACTTGACGGCTACGTCCACCCGAGAATTGAACCGGAAGTCGCGGTACGTATCGGAACAGCCCTTTCCGGGGATGTGTCTGCGAGCCAGGCGTTGGCCGCAGTGTCCGGAGTTGCAGCGGCCGCGGAGATCATTGATTCTCGCTTTGAGAACTTTTCGTTCGCTTTGGCCGACGTCGTAGCCGATAACTCATCGTCGTCCGGGTTCATAGTGGGCGAGTGGTGTGACCCGTCGCTGCCATTGAATCATCTGGCGATGACACTGGAGTGCGACGGCGAGGTCGTCGAAGCTGGAGCCAGCGACGCAATACTGGGCGACCCGCTGCTCTCGCTTGTTGAGGCGAGTCGCATGGCGGCCGCCGCTGGCTTCGAATTGCAGCCCGGTTGGATCGTGATGCTGGGTGGCGCAACGGCGGCGGTTCCACTTGCAGCTGGATCCACGTACCGCATAACCGTCGAGAGCCTTGGCGAAGTCAGCGTCCGAGTAGCGAAGTAGGAGGAAGCATCATGGCGACCGCTGCGATCGTAGGCTCGGGAAACATCGGCACTGATCTGATGTACAAACTCATGCGATCATCGGACATAGACGTTCGTTGGATGATCGGCATCGATGCGGAGTCTGAGGGACTCAAGCGGGCAGCCGCCGAGGGACTCGAAGCGTCTCCCGAGGGCGTCGACTGGTTACTGGCCCAGAATGAGCTCCCTGACATCCTCTTTGAGGCGACGTCGGCCTACGTGCATGTGCGCAACGCGCCGCGCTATCGGGAGGCTGGAATTGTGGCCGTCGATCTCACGCCTGCGGCCCGTGGGCCGTATGTGGTTCCGCCGGCCAATCTCACCGAACACCTCGGTGAGATGAACGTGAACATGGTGACCTGCGGCGGGCAGGCCACCATTCCTATCGTCCACGCTGTCTCGCGGGTCGTACCCGTCGAGTACGCGGAGATTGTCGCCTCGATAGCGTCACTCTCAGCCGGGCCGGGAACCCGAGCCAACATTGATGAGTTCACGCAGACCACCTCGAACGCAATCGAGGTCATCGGCGGTGCCACGGTTGGCAAGGCGATCATTATCCTGAATCCTGCCGAACCTCCGTTACTCATGCGCGACACGATCTACTGTCAGATCCCGCTGGAGGCCGACACGGACAAGATCGCCGCATCCATCCACGAGGTCGCAGCCGAGGTCGCAGAGTATGTGCCTGGGTACCGGCTCATCGCCGAGCCGCAGTTCGATGTGCCGTTTGCCGGCGCCGAGAGCGGCCGCGTAGCGGTATTTGTGGAAGTGGAGGGCGCAGGAGATTTCTTGCCACCCTATGCTGGCAACCTCGACATCATGACCGCCGCGGCGACCAAGGTGGGCAACGAGTTAGCTCGCAGAATCGACAGCGGAAGGCAGGCTGGCTGATGGCCTTCTCAGATGATCTTGACGTGCGCGTTACCGATACAAGTCTGCGCGACGGTTCTCACGCCAAGCGTCACCAGTTCACTGAAGAAGACGTGCGCTCGGTGGTTCGTGCCCTTGACGACGCTGGCATGCCCGTCATCGAGGTAACTCACGGCGACGGCCTCGGCGGCTCGTCGTACAACTACGGGCGCTCGCTCGTAGACGAGAAGCTGCTCATGAAGGCGGCGGTGGACGAGGCGCGCGGCGCCAAGATCGCGGCCCTTATGTTGCCCGGCCTTGGCACCAAGGCCGACATTCACTCGGCCCACGATCTGGGCGTGTCGGTGATCCGTATCGCGACCCACTGCACCGAGGCCGACATCTCGATCCAGCACTTCCAACTTGCCCGCGAGATCGGCCTGGAAACTGTGGGTTTTCTGATGATGGCCCACACGTCATCACCAAGTGACCTGGC
>CAYUOD010000039.1:0-5928 GCA_964446225.1 uncultured Acidimicrobiales bacterium
CAGCCCGGTTGATACGGAAACCTGAGCTCAACTTCTCGAGGGACTTACCCATCGCGGTGTTGGTCTTGGAAAGGTTTCTATAGCTGTTGAATGCCTGAATGTTCTGATTAATCCGCATGACTCGTGAGAACCTCCGTGTAGAGAAGCGGGTGAGTGCCAACTTCCGTGTCGGCTCTGTTCAATCGGGCGCGCCCATAGCCAATGTGAGCAAATCTTTCGAGAAATTACTTAAGTCAGACGGCTGGCTTGTCGAAACCCCCGCATTTTTCGCTTGATAAGCCCGTCCCTGCGTGGTTAACCGCTGCTTCGGGATGTCGACTGAGAGCCTTGTGACATCTTTTTCAGGCGGGGCCGTGCTTCCCTCACTCGTAATCATGTTGACCTATGGTCCCCGGCCAATCAGCCGGGCAGCCCTGCGCCGCTATGCCAAATCTCTGCCCGGGGTCCCCCTTGAACAGATCGCCATCTTTGATGGGGATGCCACCGTGCAGTTGGAGCAACTTTTGCGCGCCGCGGGGAGCCAGCCGGTACTTCTAGTGCACGATGATGTCGCAATTCGCCGCAGAAGTATTGAGCGTCTTACCGAGGTCGCGATGCGCGGCGCGCAGATCGCGACGCCGATGACAAACGACAATGAATGCAGTCACGCGCTAGGGCCTCTGCCCGAGGCCCGTCTCGCCAAAGCTGCTCTCAGTTCTGCAGAGGACTCATTGCAGGCGGGCATCCGCAACGCAGAGCGCATCAGGCCCGGTTGTCTCGTGGGTAGGGCCAGTGCCCTGTATGACCTCTTGAAGTTCAGAGTGCATGATCCACTCACGAATCTCACGAGTAGCGGCGACAAGATGGTCGTCGTTGAGAACGCAGTGGCGGCCCATGATCTTGCCTGCGTCGCACGTATCCGCTCAGTCCACCCAGCTCGTGATGAAACACTGCTTGTGGCTTCGATGATCGTCAAAGACGAGTCGTCCATGCTGGCAGACTGCCTCGAAACTCTGCAGGGAATCGTGGACCGGGTGCAGATCTGCGATACAGGTTCTCAGGATGACACGATCGCAATAGCAGAAGCTCACGGGGCGTCGGTCATTGAGCGACCGTGGCGCGATGACTTTGCCTGGGCCCGCAACGAATGTCTGGAGGAGTGCCGTGACGCTCAGTGGATTCTCTGGATCGACGCCGACGAACGGCTCATTGTGCCGGACGTGGCATTCTTGCGTTCCTACCTCGCAGCATTTGGCGACGATCTTGAGGCCATTACGGTTGAGATCGCAAACCTCAGCCAACAAGGCACAGAAAAGGTCACGAGTAGTTTTCGTACTTTGCGTCTCTTTCGTGCAGATCGCAGCATGTTCGTGGGGGCGCTCCACGAACAGGTTCGTCACCGGACCGAGCAGGGCCGCGAGCTGAAGGCGACTTCCAACTCTCTGCTCAGCATCGACCACCTGGGCTACACCCAGGAGCTTGTCGTTGACAGGGATAAGAAGTCTCGAAATGTGGACATCTCCCGTCAGCACTATGCGAATGAACCGAGTCCCAAGACAGCGATGGACTTTGCCCGCTCCTTGGACATGGCCAAAGAGCAACCGGAACTTGTTGTCCAACTCCTTGAGGAGAGTGCAGCCGGAACCCCGGACTCGGATCCTCAGGCGAAGGCCTACATTCTGGGCTTTCTGGCCCGGATACTTCTTCTGGAGCATGAGCAACCTCTCGAAAGCATCGACTACGCAGTGGACGCACTCACTTTCGTGCCTTCGGACGATGTGGCACTTGGTGTACTCGGTCAGGCACTCACAGAGACAGGCCAGTACGTCGATCTCATTGAGTTTCACGAGGCGCACAACTTCGCCCCAGCGCCGCGTCCCGTGACGTTCGTGGAGTCTGCCCGGGGACGGTATCTGCGAAACCTGGCGCTGGCATACTTTCAAAATGGTGACCTGGATAGAGCGTGGGAGCATCTGACTGCGATGGCCCAACTGAGCATTGATCTGGACGCTGAGGATGTTGCGGTCATTGTCGAAATTTCCCGTCAACGCGGTCTCGTACAGGCTCTGGTGAGCATCGCACCGCTGCTGGGCGACTCGCGCACGATTGACGAGATCATCCATACCGTGGCAGCGAGTACGGCCTTACGCTCGACTTCAGAAGTGTGCGCCGCGCTCCTCGAAGCAGGGGTGCGGTCCCCGGCGGCAGTCTCAACGGGGCTTCTCGCCGCGGTGCTCCAGGATCAGCTCGCGGTTGCCGCGGTCATTGCGGAATACTCTGAGCTCCTTGAACCAGAAACAGCGGACCGACTTGCCTTCAAGCTTGAGCAGCGTGGCAACACGGAGTTGGCTAAGCAGCTTCAGGCGGCGCGAGCTGCAGCGTGATGGAACGGTGTTCTGAGACGGTGTTGGACCCGAGCGCGAAATTTCAGCAGCTGAGCCTGGGCTGGGATCAGCTCTGTGCCGGCCTCGTCCCTACCGGCAGCTACAACGAGATCACCTTCCCCGACGGGCTACCGCGCCACGTTGCCAAAGACACGTTGATGCGGGTTGCTGAAGGGCTTGCTGCCCATGGCGTCCTGGCTGTTCGGATCGCTCCCGACGTCGGGGTGCTTAAGGAGGTTACTCGGCGTCTTCGCCTCGCCGGTTTTGATCGTTGCGAGGTAAAGCGGGGCCTTGTGTCGTTTGTTCTCAGGACGAATGGCTCGGACGTTCTCGATCTCACCTACAGCCCAGACACCCACCAATCCGTTCTGTTGTATTCCGAGACGCCAATCTCTAAGGAGACGTTGGCAAGTTACCGTCGAGCGCTGGGTCCAGCGGTGTTCGTTGACCTGGTCGCCGAGGACGGTGGCGCGGAGATTGATGATGCTCTGATCCTTGTGGTAGCGGAGGGCATTCTTCCTGAACTGAAGTGGCTGCGCCCACTTATGGACGAGCAGTCTCGTCTCGGTACTCCCGTGGGTTGTTCTGTCATTGATACGAACGGGCGCCGTGTTCATGTGGGTGGAGACCAGGAGCGGGGTGCGTGGGCCGCGGGCAGTACCTCAGCACATCCGCTTCTGAAGTTGACCCGCGAAGCCGAACTGCTTGCGCCCTACCTGCTCGATGCACATGATTTTCGGCCACAGGAGCTGGTGACTGGAACGCTGTTGGGTTCAGTGCAGGCACTGACAACCGCAGACTCTCAGTTGAAGAGGTCGACGCGGCCCAGTGCAGAGATTTTCGGACCAACTTTGCTTGTCGTCGCAGATGAGGAAAATATCTGGGACCTGGTGGAGCGTCAGGATGACCTCACCTTCGCTCCGGGGAAATGGATTCAGGAGCAGCAGGCGGAGGGCTTGCGCGTGGTGCTCAGTGCATCCGAGCTCTACGATCCCTGGCTGTGCGCAGAGTTGGGTGCTGCCGGGGTACTCCTCAACGACGAATCGGTTGACACGGGGCTCGGTGATCTTGGTCACCTGCTGCAACCCGAGTGCATCGCATTCGCGAGTAACGCTCGCCTGGACAGCGACTTTGCCTTGGTTACCCGTGTGGCCCGGAGAGCGGAAGTTGTGTGGATCGGGTCGGAGGCCTGTGCCCGCGTTGAGCGCCTCGCCTCAGCACCTGACACGGTGACAAGCCAGTTCACGTCGCGTATACCGCTGCTGGACTACAAGAAATCTGTCACAGGAGTGACTTCGATTGTCATTCCTGTGTACGGCATGTGGGAACTCACCGAGCGTTGCCTGGCTTCGATTCGAGAGCACACTCCTGAAGACTATGAAATCGTGGTGGTGGATGACTGTTCGCCAGATGAGACGCTATTTGAGCTGGTAAGCCATGATGTGGTCGTCGTGGCGAACGCGACGAATTTGGGTTTCCCGGGTGCGGTAAATGCCGGTCTTGCCAAGGCCACGGGGGAGTTCGTCTGCGTACTCAACAACGACACCGAGGTAACACCAGGTTGGCTTACTGAAATGCATACGGCCTTGCGTGTTGAGGGAGTGGCGATGGTGGGGCCTCGCAGCAATCGCATAACGGGACGCCAGGCTGTACCAAAGTCTCCTGGACTGGACGAGCCGGAAAGAGCCCATCGGTGGGCTCAGCACTGGAGCAGGCAGCGGACTGGCGTGAGCTGGCCAGCTAACACGCTGATCGGTTTCTGCATACTGTCCCGCCGTGATCTCTATGAGCAGCTCGGTGGCTTTGAAGAAGGGTACGGGCAGGGCAACTTCGAGGACCTGGACATGAGCCTACGAATTCGCGCCGCCGGCAGTCGCCTGCGTGTGGCCGACGGCTCAGTTGTCCTGCATCACGGCAGTGCGACCTTTACGGGTAGTGGAATTGACCTTGACGCGCTGATGCAACAGACCTATCAGCGATTCGGCGAGCGGGACATCTACGGCGGCGGACTCCTGACCGCGCTGGTGTTGTCAGACGGCGACGCGGAGATCGCACGTAAGTCCGCGGCCTCGGCAGTGGTCGTCGCCGATGAAACGATTCTGCTCGAACGGGGCTGCCTGTTTGACGCGGAGCTTCTGACGGCTGCCGGTGGAATTATTGGCGTGCGAAGTCTCAGTCTGGACTGGTCCGGCTCAGATCACCTGGCCACATTTATCGATTCACTCACGAGCGATTGGATCGTGGTGCTGGGCGCTGGGGAAGAATTGGTCGTGAACGAGTGGGGTCGGGCACGGAGCGAACTCGACAACAGAACAGATCCGACCGTTGGTATTAAGACCCCGGCCGGAGTCCAGGTTCGCATGCATCCTCCAAATGTGGAGGCGATGCAGCAGATCGGACTGGACGCTCAGAACCCACTGCGACGAATACTTATCCGTGAGGCGATCTGGGCATGAAAAGCAGTATTGTCATTCCGCTGTTCAACCGGGTGGACCTCACAAGAGACTGTGTGCGTGCCCTGAGGCGCCATACCCCGGACGACCTCTATGAACTGATTCTTGTCGACAACGCGTCGAGCGACGACACCGAGAGGTTCTGTGCAGGCTTGGACGATGTAAAGGTCTTGCGTAATGAGGAGAACCTGGGTTTTTCGGTTGCTTGCAATCAGGGCGCTGCTCAGGCTGTCGGGGACGTGGTCGTGTTTCTGAACAATGACACCGAGGTGCATCCTGGCTGGCTCCAGGCAATCCTTGAGGCATTTAACGATGATCAGGTCGGGATTACCGGTTCTAAGCTCCTGTTTCCCGACGGCCGGGTACAGCACGCCGGCGTCATCATGCTGGGCATGTCTGAGTATCCGCGTCTGAGCGCGATGCACTATCCCTATAAATGTCCCTCCGAAGACCCCATGTCGTGTGCTGCGCGCGACGTACAGGTAGTCACCGGCGCATGTCTTGGTATTCGATCGTCAATTCTGCGTGATCTGGGTGCCTTTGACGAGGAGTTCTGGTGTGGATATGAAGATGTGGATCTCTGTTTGAGGGTCGGAGCTGAGGGCCACCGAGTGCGCTATGTGGCGGACTCGGTTGTCACCCACAGAGAGTCGGCGAGTGGTGCTGAACGTTTCCGCTCGACTTCAGAGAACGAGAAACTGCTGAATGATCGCTGGGCCGACACCTGTGTCGTGGACATGACCTTCGACGGTGACGAAACCCTCACCGTGAATCCCGATGGAGCTCTGGCCGATCGTCGAGCACAGGTTGAAGCGAGTCTTGTCCCGGTCTCTTGAGGCCGGGCTGGAAAGCAAGTGAGATAAAGGAGAGTATCGGCATGGTCGTACTGGACAGAGCAATAAATCGCAATAAGGGGCTCGTGATTGAGTGGGCCCTTGATGCATACGAGATCAAGTCCACTGTGGACACCGGCGCGTGCTGGGGAGTGAACGGTGGCTATACATTTCACGCCCTAAAGCATGGTCAACTCGATCGTGCTGTGCTTGTCGACTTCACCGTTACGGATCTGACTCGAGAGCGGGCGACCGAGTACCCGCAACTTGAAATGATTC
>CAYUOD010000039.1:6028-11928 GCA_964446225.1 uncultured Acidimicrobiales bacterium
GTTACGGATCTGACTCGAGAGCGGGCGACCGAGTACCCGCAACTTGAAATGATTCAGGGTGCGCTCGGCGAGATGGAGACCGTGGATAAGGTCGGCAAAGTCGACGCCGCGATCATGTACGACATTCTGCTGCATCAGGTGAATCCTGATTGGACGGAGGTTCTAGCGCGATATTCCGAGAACGTCGACACACTCATCATCCACAATCAGTGTTGGCTCGGCGCCGATACCGTACGCTTCCCGGACCTCCCGGTGGAGGAGTACCTCGAGCGGGTCTACTTCGAGAATCCTGACCATATTCGTGCTTGGTACGACCGCCATGACGAGATGAACGAGGTCACTCAGAAGATCCACAGAGACAGCCCGGAGAACTGGCAATGGGGAATTACCGCCAAGGACCTCATCGCAGAGCTCTGGGATCTTGGCTATCGGATCGACTTCTTTCACAATCACGGCGGCTTCGATCGCAGGTTCCCAGAGATCGAAGTACTGAGCATCATCGCTCGTAAACGGCATCTGTCATAGCCAGCGAGCCTCGAGGCGATCAGCCACAGACAAGCCACAAACAGCTGCCGCCAAGTTAAGTGGGCACAGTGGTGGCCGACCGGCAACCTATGGACCGTGTCACAACTGTGGGCAGCCGAACACGACAGCACGTGCGGCTGCTCGACCGAGGATCGGTCATTTGATGGCTCGAAAGCTCGCAGTTCACGGCGGTAGCCCGGCCTTCGAACAGCCGCGCCACGTCGGAGAACCCAACGTGACTGATCAGGCGGCGTTCCTGCGACGAGTAGCGGACATTCTGGAACGCCGGCGCTTTACCAATAATGGTCCGTTTGTCGCGGAGCTTGAGGAAGTGGTGTGTGCGCGCCTGGGAGTTGCCGAGTGTGTAGCGGTCTCGAACGCGACCATCGGGCTGCAACTTGTACTTTCCGCGCTTGGGGTCAGTGGCGAAGTCATTGTTCCTTCCTGGACCTTCATCGCTACGCCGCATGCCGCGCAGATCAGCGGAATGAGAGTCCGTTTCGTTGACGTCGATAGAGCCAGCCATACAGTGAGCCCGGAGCACCTGCGACGGCTCGTTAATGCTGATACCGCTGCAATAATCGGGGTGCACCTGTTCGGGCAACCCTGTGATGTCGCTGCCTTGGAAGAGATTGCAAGCCCTCTTGACATACCGGTGATTTACGACGCGGCCCATGCGCTTGGTGTCAGCATAAAGACAAGTCCCATCGGCAACAACGGTGTGGCTGAGGTCTTCTCATTGCACGCAACCAAGTTTGTTCATGGCTTCGAGGGGGGGCTCATCACGACGAACGACAAAGTTCTCGCAGACGAGCTTCGACTCCTGCGTAACTTTGGATTTGCGAACTGCGGTCGCGTTGAACGACTTGGCATGAACGCAAAATTGAGCGAGATCCACGCCGCCATGGCCGTCACTCAGTTCGAGGCGATGGACAAGCTCCGCGAGATCAATGCCGCAAGGCACGCTGCGTACTCTGCGGGCACCGCATCCCTTCCGGGCCTCGAACTGTTTCAGCCAGACGCGGCAGTTCGCAACGACCAGTACGTGGTCCTTGATGTGGACGCTGCGATTACGGGAATCACCCGCGATGAACTTATTGCTGTGCTGGAAGCTGAAGGGGTTCTCGCGCGACGTTATTTCGCCCCGGGCTGTCACCGTCAGATGCCGTACGTCACTGAACAACCGGGTGCGGGTCGCTGGTTACCGGCGACCGAAGAGCTGGGCGAGCGCACGCTCGTATTGCCGACCGGACCGAATATGTCAGTCTCCGACGTGGAAACCGTCACCGAGATTTTGGCTTCAGCCATCTCTGTCAATCGCCGCTTGAAGCGGTCACGCACAGACCTTGTTTCCAGCAGGTGACCACGGTGTCGAAGCCCGCGCTTACGATTCGAAGTGGGCAAGCGGATCCAGCCTTCGTGAGTTTGCAGGCCGGGGATCTGAGCGACGTTCCTGCCGCGATTCTCAACGGCTTGCCGATCACTACGGCGAGCGTCGCGAGCGTGCGTTGCGAAGTGGACCTGCATACGTTGCCACAATCGTCGGCAGTCGCACTTCTTCGTGACATTCGCCGGGTCCTTTGTCCTGGCGGCAGGGCTCGCATTCTCAGTACTGATCTGGCTGCCCTTATCGACCGCTATGTATCGGATAGGAGCCCAACCGCTGAAGAGGTCTTCCTGGGGCGAAATCGTTGGCTCAGTCCCAGCGAGATGCTCTTAAGGAGAATAGGGATCTCTGGCGGTAACTGCGTCCTCGATGAGGATGATCTCGTTCGACTCTGCGGTCTTGTTGGCCTTCAGATCGAGAGTGTCGACCATGAGGACGGCCTTCTCGTTGCAGAAGTTGTGAGGCCGCAAAGGCCGGTAACAACGGCCGAAGTACCGCTTGTCAGTGTCCTCATTGCTGCCTATCGGCCGGACTTTCTCGACGAGGCTCTGCTGTCGGCGCGTACTCAGACCTGGCGCAACCTGGAGATCATTGTTGGCGACGACTGTCCCGACAATGCCGTGGGCGACGTCGTCAAGCGACACCTTGGCGAGGATTCCAGGATCCGATATGTCAGGCACGAGAAGCCGTTGGAAGGACGTGGCCGCGGCAACTACGTCTATCTCTTTGAACAGAGCAATGGCGAGTTCATCAAGTACCTGAATGACGATGATCTGCTTGATTCTGGCTGTGTTGAGAGAATGGCACTGTGTCTTCTGGCCAATAGCGGAGTCACGCTGGTTACGAGCCATCGCAAACTCATCGATACTTTCGGAAATACTCTCCCAGATATTCCCCCCACCTGTCGTCCAGTTCGCTATGACACCGTCATCGATGGTGCGGTCGCCATCAACAACATGCTTCGAACGCGCTCCAACTGGATCGGTGAACCGACCACCGTGATGTTCAGGCGCTCGGATATTCGTACAGCTGAGCCGGACCTGCTGAGTTTTGCCGGACTACAGGCGCCGGCCAACTCGGACACCACCCTTTGGACACATCTCCTGAGCCAGGGTGATCTCATCTATCTCATCGACTCGCTGAGTTCGTTTCGTCAACACGATGGTCAGGGCCAGCGTGGCTCGGACTTTCTTGACCGGGCCCTGAAAGCATGGGCTCTGTTGGCCACCGACGCCACCCAGATGGGACTTACGCAGCGTCCGAGCACGCAGCTTCACGGTCACCCGCTGGAGATACGACCCTGGTGGGGTTCTGAGGCATTGGCGGCCATTGAGGACGCCGACGCATACGTCGATGCGGGCGACCTGCCTGCGGCGATTGCGATCTTGGGTACTGCGGTTGAAGGGGAGCCTGATGACGCAGTGATCCGGCTGTATCGTGCGCAGTTGGCAGCAGAAACGGGTGATCTGGATGCTGCGCTACAAGACCTTGTTGCGGCAACCTCAGCTTCTCCATATTACGCTCCGGCCCAGGAACAGCTGGCTGCACTTCACCATGAGCAGGGGAACGTCGACGGAGTTGAGGCCGCCCTTCATCAACTCTCTCTTTATCACCCGTGAGCGAGATTCGTGAGTAGCTACCAAAGACAAGATGCCGCCATGCGTAACTGGCGAGAGCACTGGCGCGAGGTTGCGCCGAAGAACTCAGGTTCTGTCGACGAGTGCATGCGCCAAGTCGGTAAGACCGTGATGGGTGAACCCGTGCCCTTGGAGCAGGTCGACATGATCGTGGCCACGATTACCCAGAACTTGCAACTTGTCCCGGTGGACGTCGTCCTTGATCTTGGCTGTGGAAACGGGCTTCTCACCGCACAGATTGCCGCTCGCGTGAACCAAGTTGCTGGCATTGACGTCTCGGAGTCCTTGATTGCGACCGCCCGGTCAGTCAACCCTCGAGATAACTGTGAGTATCACGTTGGTGATCTCGCTGGGTTGGGCGCGCTACCGATCGACAACGTGAACAAAGCCTTCAGCTATGAGGTGTTTCAGCATCTCAGCGAAACGGATGTACAGCTTCTGCTGCAGGGGCTCCTGGAGCAGTTTCGAAGCGGCCTTGTGTTCTTCGTGGGGTCACTCCCTGAGCGCTCGAGGCTACGGGCTTTCTACGACACGCCGGAGCGTTGGGCCTACTACGAGAAGAACGTGGCGGCGGGAACTGAGCAGATCGGGCACTGGTGGGAACGAGAGGAACTCGTCGAACTCTGCGACACGCTGGGGCTGACTTGCATTCCCAGCGACCAGACGGGGTCGCTGTATACAAGTCACTACCGGTTCGACGCGATGATCTTTCTACAGTGATCGACAGCAGGGTTTTGGCGGATCACCCGCTCTTCCTGTTGGGCATGCCCCGATCCGGGACGACCTGGCTCTCGCAGATCTTCGAGTCATCGCCGGACTTTCTGGTCCGACTTTCGCCCAACTATTCCCATCCTCTCAAGAACCAACTCGACCTCCACACATCCAGAGATGATTGGATGAGTCACCTGGCTGCGGCAGCCGAGTCCGATGATCCTTTCATGACTCAGAACTGGCGACGCGACACCGGTGAGCTCACGACGTTCGCTTCAGCAGAGGCCACCGCCCGGTATCTGGCAATCAAAGACACAAGGTTTCATGACCTCTATCAGCGGGCGATGGAGGAGTTGGATGGTGCGAAGCTCATCTATGTGGTGCGTCATCCCGCTGGAGTCATCAACAGCTGGTGGCGTTCCGAAGAGTTTCCTCCGGACGCTGACCTTGGCGAGGAGTGGCGGGATGGGAGCTGTCGCAAGCAGGGCCCGGGTGAATACTGGGGCTTCAGTGACTGGTGCACGATCACAGAGCGGTACCTGGACCTTGAGGAGGCCGCCCCGGATCGCTACCGGGTGTTTCGCTACGAGGACCTTGTCAGGGACCGGGTAGGTATCGGCACGGGACTGTTTGCATTTGTCGGATGCGAACTGCAGGCTTCGACCAGTGCGTTTCTTGAGGAATCCAAGGCGCGCCATGACAGTCGCACATACTCGGTGTTCAAGGATCCCTCGGTAGCCGACCGCTGGCGGAGTGAACTTCCTGTTGAGATCAGCGAGGCAATCCAGTCGGACCTCGCAGGTACTCGGCTCGCCAGGTTTGCCGCATGATCCTCGGTGTAATGCAGCCATATTTCCTACCGTACCTGGAGCATTTTCGGCTCATCGCAGCGTGCGACCGGTGGATCGTTTTTGACACCGTTGCTTTCCGTCGCAAGACCTGGATGAGTCGGAATCGGGTTCTCAACCGCGACAAAGAGTGGTGTTATATCTCGGCGCCTGTTGTGCGCGGAGCAACTCAAGGACCTGTCACTGCTGCGGCATTGAGCCCTACTGACTGGCGTGCAGACCTGCGGGGTCGGCTCAGGGTCTACGCCAATGAGGCACCGTTCTACGAACAAACCTGTGAGCTTGTCGACAGATTGATCGATCCGGACCACACAACTCTGGCAGATCTGAATACCTGGTCCTTGCGTGAAATCTGCCGTCATCTGGAAATCGAGACGCCTATCGATCGTCTCAGCGAGATGAGCATCGAGCTACCAAAGGCTGCGGGCGCCGGCGAATGGGCGCTCCTCATCTCACAGGCGCTGGGTGCCACTGAGTACCGCAATCCCTCGGGCGGCAGGGACATCTTCGACGCCGCCAAGTTTGACGCAGCAGCGATACGACTCAGTTTTCATCAGCACCGGACCACGAGCTATGACACAGGCGGACTCGAGTATGTGCCCGACCTGTCGGTACTGGATCCGCTGATGTGGGTCGGACGCGACCAGGTACGGCAGTGGGTCCTGCCTAGCTGAACCTTCGCCACGACGGTGAGTTCTTGCTATCTGGTTGAAGTCCTTTAGTCAGGCTCCAAACCGGCGACTACGTCAGCGAGGGAAGTCTGCTCACTTGGAGGCGGGGATGAAAACTCTT
>CAYUOD010000040.1:0-11892 GCA_964446225.1 uncultured Acidimicrobiales bacterium
GAAAGTTCTCTCTCAAAGTCCATCGCTTAACCGACCTCTCTCATGTGCCGCAACTGGACCGCCAAAATGCTGAGCGCACGATTCGTGCGGCTCTTCACGGTTCCGGTTCTGATGTGCAGCGCGGCTGCGGTGTCTTCGATGCTCCAGTCCAACAAGTACCTGCACACGATCACCGCGCGCATGTCCTTGGTTAAGGCCTCAAGTGCGTCCTCAAGTGCGGGATCGGACACCTGCTCTGGGCTGGTCGCCACGGCTGTTTGGAACGGCAGTCGGCGTGCGAGTTTCCGCCTCAGCGAGCTCGCCCAGTTCAGGCCGACCCGGTAGACCCAGGCCTCGGGCTTATCCAGATTCGCAACCTTGTCCCAACGAGGATAGGCACGGGCCATTGCCTCGTCGGCTGCCTCGGCCCCAAGGTCGGGATCGCGCAAAGTAACGGACAATGCGTGGGCAATCTCAGGGTAAGAACGTTTGTAGAAATCCTCAAACGAACCGCTCACGCGGACTCTCGTCCCCGCTAAAGGACCAACTGAGGCTTCCACCAGTTCTCCTGTATCCACTGAAGTCATCACCCTATACACCCCTAGGTCCCCCAGAAGGTTCCAAGAAACGTAGCAACAGCCGGTCGCGGTAACTGGGCAGCAGCCAGGATGTCTCTACCGGAGCGACGACCTCTGCACATACACAGCTGTGCCGTTTGCTCGGCCGCGACCCACATTCAGATCTGACTCTTTGTCAAGATCCCAGCCGAGTTCAGCAAAGCTCAGCAACGCCTTCGTAGGCGATGTGGCTAGCAGCAAATGACGTGCCAGCAGACCTTTCGCAGCCTTGGCATCGTGGCCAATGACCTTGCGCACCGGCACGCCATTATGAATTATCTCCGTCTCGAACCGTACGGTGACCGCCCCGTTCGTGTAGATCGCGGGATCGACCGCTTTGGCATGTTCGCCAGGCAGCAGGTCCACTACAAGTCCCTCAGCCGCCAGCGGAGCCAACTGCTCAGAGATCGGATCGCGCCAGTGCGCAGACAGCAGGCCCACCGGATCCAACCGCAGGCCCATCTTGCAGCGATAGTCAGGTACTTGGTCCTGCGGCCCGACGACACCCATGAGACCCGAGAGAATCACGACCGATCGCGCAGCCCTGCGCCGGGCGGCGAGGCCCAATGTCCCAATCGACAGGTGTCCGTGCACAACGCCGGTGTACCGGTCCTGGACAGCAAGCGTCGGAGCGTGCTCAAGGTTCAGAGCCGACGCCACCGCACGCTCCAGATGTGCTCCCCCGACCCCGAACATCTTCTGCTGGCTCTGCGTGTCGCCGTTTCGCACCGCATCGCCCAGCGCAGCAGCCACTGTCAAGCGCAGCTCGCGAAGTCCCGCGAAGCGACCCTCACCCGGATCCCACTCGCCTGATCCTCCTTGAGCCTTACCTTCAGATGGGGGGAGCAACATCAACAAATCAGTCATTGCCTCACATTTTGCCTCACCGCATCCTGCAGCGCGACCGCCGACTCGAAACACAGAACCGAGGGCAGCTAGCTTGCAGAGATGAATTCGCTCTTCTCCATCGAAAACAAACTGGCCGTCGTTACGGGGGGAACCCGCGGAATCGGCCACATGATCGCCAAAGGCTTTCTGGAGGCCGGCGCCGAGGTCATCGTCTCGTCGCGCAAAGCCGATGTCTGCGCAGAGGTCGAGAAGGACCTCTCAGAAATTGGCCCCATCAGGGCCATCCCGCTCGACCTCTCGACCGAGCAGGGCTGTTTTGCGCTGGGTGATGCGGTCGAGGAGATCGCAGGCGACCGGGGACTCGACATTCTCGTGAACAACGCCGGAGCCAACTGGGGGGCTCCTCTGGATGAATTTCCTGACGCCGCCTGGGATCGAGTGCTGAATCTCAATCTCCGAGCGCCGTTCACGCTCACCAAACGACTACTCCCGCTGCTCAAGAAGTCGGCCACGGCCGAAGAACCGGCACGAGTCATCAATATCGGTTCAATAGACGGACTCCGCGTTCCGGGGCTGGACACGTTCAGCTACTCAACATCCAAGGCAGGCGTCCACCACCTCACACGTGTACTCGCCCAAAAGCTTGCCCCTGAGATCACGGTGAATGCCATTGCTCCAGGACCATTCGAGTCTCAAATGATGGCCGCAACGCTCGAAGCTATGGGCGACGAAATACGGGCAATGACCCCACTCAAGCGCATCGGCCGACCCGACGACATGGCCGGCATGGCAATCTTCTTGGCCTCACGCGCCGGCAGCTATCTCACCGGAACGGTGATTCCAGTGGATGGTGGAATTTCCACCACCTAGAACCGGCTGGCTACTGCAGCTCTGGCGGGTGCTTCAGCAGGCTGTTCTCGAGGTACTTCTCGGCCGCATCAATGCTCAAGGGCCGCGACAGGTAATAGCCCTGCCCGAGCGGACAACCCAACTCACGCAGTCGGCGCAATTGGTATGGCGTCTCGATGCCTTCAGCAACAACAGTGATATCCATCGACCGCGCCAGGTGCACCAGCGTGGATGTGATTGCCTCTGTACCTTCTTCAAGGGCCGCGACAAATGAGCGGTCAATCTTGATGGAGGACACGGGGAAACGCTGCAGGTACGCGAGAGACGACCAGCCAGTGCCGAAGTCGTCGATGGACAACGACACGCCGAGGTCGGCGCAGGCCAGAAGGTCGCGTGAAGCAGCACGGCCAGGCTCAATCAACACATTCTCGGTGATCTCCAGGACGATGTGATCCTTGGGGATATCAATCGAGTCGAGCACCTCAGCCAGATCACGATGATAGGGACCGCGTCCCAGCTCGGCTCCAGATACGTTTACCCCGACGTGCAGGTCATAGCCGTACTTCTCGCGCCACTTCGCAACCTGAGTGGTAGCAGACCAGAGGTTATGTACACCAAGGTCGACGATGAGTCCCGACTCTTCCATGACCTCCAGGAAGTCACCAGGCATAACGATGCCACGCTCTGGGTGTTCCCAACGGACCAGCGTCTCGAAGCCCCAGATCCGATCGAACTCCAGATCAACAATGGGCTGGTAGTAGAGAACAAACTGCTTCTTCTCAAGTCCCTCGCGGAGCTCTTCCTCAAGTTCAAGACGCTTACGCATCTGATCATGCAGCGCGTCGGTATAGAGCTCGTAACGAGCGCGGCCTTTACTCTTGGCCCGGTACATCGCAGTGTCAGCGTCGCGCAGCAGGTCCGCGACCGAGTAGCGGTACATCTGATCGCCTGAAACAGTGAGCACGCCTATTGAGGCCGAAACCAGGCACGTCTCATTCATGATCTCTATGGGGGCCTCGATGACCTCCAGGAAACGCCGCGCGATGCTCGTGGCAAAACCGACGTCGGGAAGATCCTCGCAGAGCACGACAAACTCATCGCCGCCCACTCGCGAGAGGGTGTCCGAGGGACGCAGCACATCACGCAAACGATCCGCAACAACCTTCAGCAATTCATCACCACCGGCGTGGCCCAGACGGTCGTTGATGGGCTTGAAGTGGTCGATGTCCATGTAGAGCACCGAAAGCGCCCCACCCGTACGTGCGTGCCTGCCCCGCGCCTGCTCGAGACGGTCAGTAAACAGAACACGGTTGGCGGTACCTGTAAGTGGGTCGGTGAGCGCAAGCTGACGAAGTCGAGCCTCGCTCTCTTTCCGCTCAGAGATATCAATGGCCTGGGTCAGAACGTACGTGTCTCTTAGAGTCTCGCCCTGCACGAGCGCCAGATGCACCAGGGCCCAGACGATCTTGCCTGATTTGTGCACGAAGCGTTTCTCGACCTGCAAGCTGCCAGACATCGACGAAGCGAGGATCTCGCGCCTCCGACTCTCGGCCTCTTCACGATCCTCGGGATGCGTCAGATCAGAAGTGCTGAGGCGCAGCATGTCGTCGTGGCTGTAGCCCAGCATTGAACACCAGGCGTTGTTGACCTGTACGAGACGATCATCGACGCCACTCACGGCCATCGGAATTGGCGCCATGAGAAAGGCCACACCGTGCAGATCAAGCGCCCCGGTCGCGAGAGCACCCGGAGCCTGCCCTTCGGTGAGATCGTGAAATGAAACAAGCACGTCAAACTCGTCGACGTCTTCCATCTCACACACAGCAACCTGTGCCTCGACGATGGTGCCGCCTTTGGAATGCACTTCGACCCGGTGACTGAGTCGAGTCGCAGACTCGTCCAGGCACTGCCGCCAGGTGTTTGGCCGCAGAAATATCTCCGAGAGATTCCGTCCGACGATCTCGTCAGGCGGCCAACCAAAGAGGACTTCGGTGGGTCCGCCGAGGGAGACAACCACGCCATCGCGAGTCGCCGCAACCAGCGTTGCTCCAAGATTGGCGCGCAGCACTGAAGCGCTCGCGGCCGCAGAACCCTGAAGGATTCCCTCTATTCGCTGTATGGCGTCCGGGTCCGCCACCTATTTGTCCTTTGATCGAAACTTCGCTGCCCACCACCGCTCGCACCGTCTACATAGAATCTCATAGTCGTCGCACAGTCCGTATCATCTGACTGTCCTTGCTCGATCGGCACATCAAGGCCGATTTGTGAGCAAGGCGCGCGACGCCCAGGTTCCACACCTGACGTATCGCTTTCACTGTATGCCGAAAATCTGGGTTCACAAGCTCTGGCCAGCATTTCTGACCTAAATCTTGCGTCTTTACCCACTTCCTGCCCGCGCGCCTGCGTACATCCTCGCACGACCCGATGGTGTGATCCGGGACTTTGTGAATTGCGAAGCAGCTATCACTATATGCATACGATACGGTGTCCAGCCAACAGCACGACGTCCTTGGGGGAATCATGGTCGCACAGCGCAAGTACCTGTTGAGCGAGTCAGAAATGCCAACGCAGTGGTACAACATCATGCCAGACCTGCCCGAACCCCCTCCCCCGCCGCTGCACCCCGGAACCCGCGAGCCACTCGGCCCCACCGACCTGGCGCACCTGTTTCCCATGGACCTCATTGCCCAGGAGGCAAGCACTGAGTCCTACATAGACATCCCTGAAGAAGTGCAGGAGATCTACCGCATCTGGCGGCCCAGCCCGTTGTTCCGCGCCATCGGACTTGAGCAGGCGCTCGGCACGCCGGCTCACATTTACTACAAGTACGAAGGAGTCAGTCCTGTTGGTTCACACAAGGCCAACACCGCGGTACCTCAGGCGTACTACAACGCCAAAGCCGGCACGAAGAAACTCACCACCGAAACGGGCGCAGGTCAATGGGGCAGCGCGCTGGCCTTTGCCTGCAGCATCTTCGGCATTGACTGTGAGGTGTGGCAGGTCGCTGCAAGCTACGAACAGAAGCCGTATCGCAAAACCATGATGGAACTCTGGGGTGCCACCGTGCACTCCAGTCCATCCAAGCACACCGAGATCGGAGCCCAACTCCTCAGAGACCAGAAGAATCTAGACGGCAGCCTGGGTATCGCGATCTCAGAGGCCGTGGAGATGGCCGCACAAAGTCCTGAGGTCGGCTACGCGCTTGGGTCCGTGCTGAACCACGTCATCATGCATCAGACGATCATCGGTGAAGAGGCACTGCTACAGATGCAAATGGCTGGGGAGAGTCCCGACATCGTGATCGGCTGCGCCGGCGGTGGATCCAACCTGGGAGGACTCAGCGCACCATTCATCCGGGAGAACCTGGCCGGAAGGCTCAGCGCAACAATTCGGGCCGTCGAGCCTGCTGCGTGTCCCTCGCTGACCAAGGGGACCTACGCCTACGACTATGGCGACATCGCCGGTATGACCCCGCTCATGAAGATGCACACCCTGGGGCACGATTTCGTGCCAGATCCGATCCACGCAGGTGGTTTGCGCTACCACGGCATGTCGCCCCTCGTGTCTCACATGTACGAGTTGGGGCTCATGGAAGCTACGTCAATGCATCAGACCGAGTGCTTTGAGGCCGCCCAACTGTTCGCCCGCACCGAGGGAATCGTCGCAGCGCCCGAGCCATCCCACGCGCTCGCCGAAGCCATCAAGGAGGCCAAGGCATGCATCGAGACCGGTGAAGAGAAGGTCATCCTCACGGCACTGTGTGGCCACGGACACCTCGATCTCGCGGCATACGACAAGTTCCTCTCAGGGGACCTCGTCGACTACGACTTCCCTGCCGACAAAGTCTCGACAGCTCTGTCCAACCTGCCACAGAGCTAGAACCTACTCACCGTCAATGACAACGGCGGTGCCATAGGCGAACAGCTCTGCCGCACCGCCCGCAACCGCGGACGTTGTGTATCTCACGCCGACGATTGCGTTGGCGCCCTGGCCTTTCGCGTGCTCGATCATGCGCAGCGTGGCCTCACCTCGGGACTCTGAGAGGAGCTTCGTGTAGGACTTGAGTTCTCCGCCGACCATGCTCTTGAAGCCCGCGCCAATGTCTTTGCCCATGTTCTTGGCACGAATCGTATTGCCCTGGGCGAGGCCCTTCACTTCGAGAATATTGCGACCAGGCACAAGGTCGGATGTCACGATAAGCATGTGTTGGCTCCATAGCGGTTGTGGTGTTCGCAGCTTACGCGCGGACCTCAGTCCGGGGTCCAGATACGATGCGATCGTGAGCACAGACGCCCTCGTTTCATTCGTCCGAAAATCCGTCATCGGTAGCAACCAGAACGTCGACGGACCATTTGGCCCCCGGCCGGTGGTCTATGCCGACTACACCGCTTCGGGACGTTCCTTGAGCTTCATCGAGGACTACATCCGCGACGTTGTCCTGCCCCTGTACGCGAACACCCACACCGAGTCATCAGGTACCGGCTTACAAACATCGCGCTCCAGAGAAGAGGCCCGCAACATCATCCGTGAGTGTTTGGGTGCAACGGGCGATCATGCCGTACTGTTCTGCGGCAGCGGGTCAACAGAGGCAATCGACCGCATTATCGGGGTCATGGGGCTGCGCATCCCATCCGAACTTGAAGATCACTTTCAACTCAGCCGCCACATCCCCGACCAGCTCAGACCAGTTGTGTTCATTGGGCCCTACGAGCACCACTCCAACGAGCTGCCCTGGCGTGAATCCATAGCCGACGTGGTGACTATCCACGAGGACGCGAACGGGCATATCGACCTGGCTGAACTTGAGGAGCAACTGGAGGCATACCGCGAGCGCGAGCTCAAGATCGGATCCTTCTCTGCTGCATCCAACGTCACCGGAATAATCACTGACACAGCTGCGGTTGCAGCGCTGCTCCACAAGCACGGGGCACTGTCATTCTGGGACTACGCGGCTGCCGCTCCCTACGTGGCGATTGATATGGGCTCCCCCGCTGACGGCAACCTCGCCTATCTGGACGCCATTTTCATTTCGCCGCACAAACTCATAGGGGGTCCTGGTACGCCGGGTCTGCTCGTCGGACGAAACGAACTCTTCACGAATCGGGTGCCCGATATTCCCGGCGGTGGCACCGTTCAGTTCGTGAACCCCGACGAGCACAAGTTCCTCGACAACATCGAACATCGCGAAGAGGGTGGAACGCCTGCGATCATCGCGTCCATCCGAGCAGGGTTGGTCTTCCAACTCAAGGAGGCCGTCGGCGTCGACGAGATCCGTCGGCGCGAGGAGGCCTTCATCAACGAGGCCATCCGCCGCTGGAGTGAGAATCCAAACATCAACATCCTTGGCGACCACGAGGCTGACCGGCTCTCGATCGTGTCGTTCGTGCTGCGTCACAAGACTGGCTACCTGCACCACAACTATGTGGTCGCTGTTTTGAACGACCTCTTCGGCGTGCAGTCACGGGGCGGATGCTCGTGTGCGGGCCCCTACGGCCATCGCCTTTTGGGCATCGACCTGGACCAGTCTCACGAATTCAGTCGTGAGATCGGCCGTGGCTGCGAAGGCATCAAACCAGGCTGGGTGCGCCTCAACTTCAACTACTTCATCGACGAGGCAACCTTCGACTACATCCTGAGCGCAGTCGAGTTGGTGGCGAACGAGGGCTGGCGTCTGCTGCCCTACTACCGGTTCGAGCCGTCATCCGGACTCTGGATTCACCGCGCTGGGCTCGGCACCGAACTCATGAGCCTCAAGGACATCGACTACGCGCATGGCCAGATGGAATATCCCGCCCGGCCACAAACAGAGACCCGCGAGCTCCAGTCCTACCTTGAGGAGGGACTCGCAACGATGCTGGCCGCCGAGTCACATCTGCCGCAGCCCCTCGGCTTACCCGATCTGACCCAGGACTTCGAGCATCTCCGCTGGTTCCCGCTACCGGACGAAACCCGCTAATCCCATAGGTGCGTAACTGGGTCGGCTATAGCCGCCGAGACTTACGCACCTACGGTTCTGAGGTCAGGAGTTCGCTGCCACGAAGTCGAGCAGGGTTGTCTCAAGTTCCTCGCCGTTGTCACGGAACAGGTTTGTTCCGTGCGAGCCACCCGGAAAGACCGTCGGCTCGGTGCCAGCCGCAGCAGCCATCTGATCAGCGTGATCGGCATAAGGAGAATCGGACTCAGCCGCGATGAACAGGGACGGTTCGTTGAGTTCGCCAGCCGCAGCAAGGGCGTCGAGTCCAAGGGAACTCGCTGGACCACTCAGACTGGCCACACCGGCAAGGTCAAAGTTGGCTGCCGTCACGACCGAAGCAGTTCCGCCCATCGAGGCGCCAAACACGAAGACATCGCTCACACCCGCAGCGGTCATGGACTCAACTGCGGCGGCCAGGTCAAGATCCAAGTTCGTATCCCGATCACCCTCGGACTCGCCGTAGCCCCTGAAGTCGAAATAAAGAGCACGGTATCCGTTGGACGACAACACCTCGGCGAACTCGGCCCAGGTGGCCCGGCTTGCACCACGCATGTGAGCCAGGACAACGCCGGTGGTTCCGGTCCCGACAATGTCGCCAGCGAGCGAAACGCCATCGCTGGTCTCTATGGTCACCGGACCTTGATAGGAATCCTCGGCATCTCCGGCTGCGGCGCTTGTGGTTGCAGAGTCTTCCACGGCAGTTGTCGTGGGCTGCGGCGACGATTCGGCGCTACTCGTCGTGGTCGCTGGCCCCTCTTCTACGACTGTCGTAGGCGCTTCCGCGGGTGAGTCGTCGCTGCTGCCACAAGCTGCGAGTAGTAGTGCTCCGGCCAAAACCAGTGGCAGGGCAAATTTGCGTGTCATAGATCCATCCTCTCGCAGAAACAACCGCATTGGCACGCGGCGCATTCCGCGGCCCGGCCGATGAAGTGTCGCCTGGTCCGGTAGTTGGTAACCCAGCTACGCTTCACCGATAGGGGTGGGGCTAGAAGGACTTGGGGGGCGCAAGCTCACGCACATACGCCGGCGTCAGCACACTGCAGGTGCACCAGTCCTGATCACAGGGGTCGTCAAGTTCGGTTCCGTATGGTCCGAGTTCGGCGACGCTCTCAAGAAACGACGAACGCCGGTAGCGGTCAAGTACGGGCACCTCATCAAGAGGGTCGAGGCCCCAGCCTGTGGGCAGATCCTCAAGGTCACCAACCACTTGAGCGTCGACAAACAGGGTGTAGAGCGCGTGCTCAGGGAAGTTGTTCAGTCGCAATGCCCAGGTACGCCCGCTTTCAAAGCCAGCAAAGACAAACACATGCGACTCGACACGAAACCATTCCGGTCGCGCCGAGTACAGCTCCTGATCATCCACGTTTGCTCCTCAACTTGTTCTGATGCGTCCCGAATCTAGCTGGGACACCCAATCCAATGCAGGAGGCGTAGCCTCATTACCGCATGTGTGTTGAGGCTACGCAGCCCGGTTCGGTGGGCGTCTCCAGCTTGGACGTTCTCGAAGCGAAGATAGTCTCCAGGGCCAAAACGTACGCAGCCCCCGCGGGTGCGGGGGCTGGGTGACTAGCGCGCTTGGAGGGACTCGAACCCCCAACCTTCTGATCCGTAGTCAGATGCTCTATCCAATTGAGCTACAAGCGCCAATAGGCCGTACTGGTCAGAGAGACATTGTAGACGGCCTTGTGCGCTCTTCGAAAATAGAAGCGCTGCGACGTTTACCGCAGGCCGAGCTTGCGACTGCAAGCTGGCCAGGAACGCCAGCCATAGGACTCCAGAAGGATCTCACCGCGCAGGATCTGCTCTTCCATGGAGGCCTGATTCGGATAACCCACGCCGCCTACGTTCCGCCAGGTACTCAGGCTGAACTGAAGTCCGCCGTAGTAACCGTTCCCCGTGTTGATGGACCAGTTTTCCTTGGACTCGCAGTAGGCAAGGCGCTCCCAGGAACGCTGACGTTGCGGGGAGAGATTTGCATAGAGGATCTCGGCTTCTGAACGCACCTCGGCCGGCCTCACAGCCAGCACATAACCGTCAACATCCTGCAAGGGTGCAAGGTCGACCACAGATCCCTGTCCGACCAGATCAACACCGCTGCCGACAAACTCCGCATTACCGAAAGAGAACACGCCGCCATCGGATGCTACGAGCCAGTATCCCGACCCGGACTTGGTTGCCGACATGCCAACAACGGGCTTGTTCAAAGGCGTGGAGCCCATCGAGCCCAAGAAGGGGGCGTCGCCGAACGCGAAGATCCCGCCATCCGCGGCAACGAGCCAGTAACCCTGGCCTGTAGCAGACGATGCACCTCCGACAATCGGACTGTTGAGCGTCATGGCGCCGGTGGAGCCGAAGAAGCCAGCATCGCCGAACGCGAAGATCCCGCCATCTGTGGCGGCGAGCCAGTAACCCTGGCCACTTGCGGTCGCGGCCATACCGACAATTGGCTTGTTTAGGGCAATACCGACCATTGAACCGAAGTCGGCTGCATCACCAAAGGCATACACCTCTCCGTCCAGGCCCACCAGCCAGTAGCCCTGACCGGTTGCCGTAGCGGACATGCCGACGATCGCAGCTGAGATACTGCCCGCTGAGCCCAGGTCGGCCGCTGCGCCGAGCGCTGTGACCTGGCCGGTGTCGGTGGTGATCCAGTAGTCGCCTGGCCCACCTTGAGGATCCAGCGCAATCGCTGCAGCCCCGTAAATGCTTTCAGGAACCGTGCGGGAAGGGGCCTCGCCTGCGGTGAAATGGATAATCCCACCGCCGGACTCGGTTGCGTCGAACTCTTGTGACGAAGCGGGCAGGGCCAAAGCAGTAAGCATGACCACGAGGGCCATGCCGGCGACTGCCGCGCGTTTCAAGCGCTGTGCTGAGCGCGCAGGGGGGATAAGGGTTTTCATGAATGATCCTCCTGGCCCAACCACCGTCAGTGGATTCTGGACCGAAGTAAGAAATGGAACGTGCGGTAGACCAGAACTTGACCGGTCAACTCAGCATCGAGGTGAACTGCGTACACTCGCTCGATGCGCCTAGTGGGGAAGATGCACCTCTTAGGCATCTATCTCGGCAACATGTGTGACTAAGAATAGCAGTTTGTCATCTAACTGCAACTATATCTGTGACAGAAGTCACAGCTTCGCAGATCTGGCAAAACCAGAACTCCCCGGCCACTTGTGGCCGGGGAGTTCATTGGTTGGCGGAGAGGGTGGGATTTGAACCCACGGTAGCTTTCACTACAACGCCTTAGCAGGGCGCCCCATTCGGCCGCTCTGGCACCTCTCCGTTTCATTTACCTTGCCACATCCAACCAGCACTATCGAACGACGGGCCGAATCAGGCTTCTGAGCGTTGGTCTAACTAACCAGTAGACCGGTTATGATGACACCATCAGCGATTTCACCTTTTCCAACCCGCAAGTCTGCCTGGATCTGCCTGGGACCCTCACCAACCGAGACACTCCAACGACCAGCGAACTCCTACAGACACCCGAGGACCTCAGAAGCTGGTTCGTCAAGGCGAAGATCTGTGAGATCGCGCCAAGCTGCTCAAAACTGCAACTCCAAAGCGCGCGAGAACTCAGAGAAGCCATATTCCTGATCGCCGCCGCCGAGTCAGACAACCGCC
>CAYUOD010000041.1:0-11886 GCA_964446225.1 uncultured Acidimicrobiales bacterium
CGCGAAGGGTTCTGGATTTGGCCTCCCACTACGAAACCCTCAACGTTGCGCCAACGGCCTCCTATGACAAGATCCGTCAGGCTTACCACGACTGTGCCCGACGTTGGCACCCCGACCGATTCGTCGGAGCTGAGCCAAAGGCAGCAGCGGCGGCCGAACTAGCGATGCGCCGAGCCAATGAGGCGTGGCGAGTGCTGGGCGATGAGGTTCGGCGCCGAGACTATGACCGGGGTTTGCGTGGTGGGGGATCAGGCGTTGGGCATCATCAACAACAGTCGCCTGGAGTCCGAGTCGATGATGGTGTAACTCGTATCGACCCTCGGCTGCTCGATCCTGAGTTCTTGGACAATCGTCGCCAAAGTCAATTGGATGAGAACGCCTCGGCGCATTCACGGGTGTTGCGACTGGTACCAATCGTCGGCTTCATCGGGCTGCTGATTGGCATCTTTGTTTTCTCTGCCTACGCACGAGGCACCGCTGATGAGCTCCCAACCAGGGACACAGCTCCCAATCCGCCCATCGCTATCCCGGCCAATGCATGTGTGCGAATTATTGAGGGCCCCGAGTTGATCAGCGTTCCTTGTACTGGACCCAATGATGGTCGCCTGATCGGTCAGATTGTTGGCGAGGGAAGCTGTGATGCTCTTGAAGGCGGCATCTTCACCGTGCGCGAAGTCCCACTGCCAGATGGGGTAACTGTTTGTTTGGGCAACGCCTGAACCTGATCAGTCGGTTTCGCTAGGATCCGCAGCCGCCACTGAGGACCATTCTGGGGCCGACCTGGTTGCTGATGAACTCCCACACCGTGGTGCCTGCACTCTCGAATCCTTGATCATTGATGATTACTTCGAGCCGGCCATCGCCATTCAGATCGGCAAAGGCAGAGACATCAAAAGTCCGAACGTCTGGTGTTTCCCCCTCGGCCAAGCTGGCTCCGTCGGCCTCGGTGAAAATGCTGTGCGAGAGGAAGTAGGTCTTGGCCACCTCGTTGACGACTCGTCGAAGGAGGACAACGGAAACCGCAGGATAAGTGATCGCTTCTTGCCCAGGCTTGAGTCCCTGGCTTCTTGCGCTCAGAACAACCTCATCGACGCCGTCCCCTTCTAGGTCGAGCTTGAACCACTGGGTGATCTCGATTGCACCAATTTCGACGTGACGTGCGGCGAAGAACTCCCTGACCGCGTCGAAGTATACGGGGGTCGCAGTTCCGGCGATTGCGGGACTGTGGGGCTGCAGGTTCCATCCGGCCCGCACGGCGATTGGATTAGTGCCACCCCGCTCGGAGGGAATTTCTGGATTGGTGAGAATGCCAATGGATCCGGCGTCTGTGCCTTCAAGGTCACAGACAAGGCCAACTGATTCCATCGTCGTCTCGGTCTGGCTGCCGTCAAGTTGAATGATGGAGAAGGTGTCGCCAACGCTGGCTGGACCAGTGAAGTTGTCGGGCTGACCATAGGTTGTCCAGCCAGTACCGTCCCAGCCTCCGAGGGTGGCAAATCGGGTGGCCACCACGCTGGGAGTCGAGCTTGGTGTCAGCGAGTTTGGTGGGTCCAGGTCTTCTTCATTGCTGGAGTCATCGCCAGCAACCGTCGATCCTGTTCCTCCGGCGGTGTCGTTTGGGTCCGAGCTCGAAGCAGTGGTCGTGACTGGAGTCGAGGTGGAGTCTTGACTGCCGCTACCACAGGCGCCAGCCATCAGTGCGGCGAGAAGAAACCCGAGCAAGGTAGTCAACAGAGGCCCAAAGGATCTGCTTGGCATTGGGTTGGGTAGTGGACGGTACATTTGCACCACACTGCCAGATCCGAGGTGCTTGCTGGTGGCATCGCCGCTATCGTCACCCATTCCTCGGACCATTAGCTCAGCTGGCTAGAGCGCTCGCTTCACACGCGAGAGGTCACAAGTTCAAGTCTTGTATGGTCCACGTCTCTCACCAGGGATTATGTAAATCCGGCCGCTCGGAAAACCCTCAAAAAGGCCCCAAAAGTGGCTACTGGTGCCTTAAGTGGTGCTTTCCCGAATCAAAAACTTGTTTCGGAACGAGCAAAATAGTTTCCTCGGACGGCCGCTGAGCAGTCTCCTCGATCAGCTGGCAAAGACACCCGAATGATCACCTATTCGCCATTGTGCGAATCAGGTTCGGCCCACCGTCGGACCGGAGATATTCAACGACCGCATTCGAGTTCACTCTCGCGTCGAAGAGCGCTCCAGCCAGTGGGGACGATCCCGAGAAAGCTGGCGGCGTATCTGAGTGAACATGCCCCAAGCATCGGCCCGGTAAAGAGAGAGGATGCGAAGTCCGACTAAATCTGGTGGCCAAAGGTGTGACTAGGCAAGCGGGCAGGGGGTGAGGCGAGACGTCAGCGAGCACTGGCGAATGACCACGAACACCATCTGGTGCGTTGCACGCGAGCGGTCACAAAGCCCAAACCCGGAACGGCCCAAGTCTCTCACCAGGGATTACGCGAAACCGCTCGGACGCAAAACCCTCCCAGAGACACCCAAAAAGGGCTATTGGTGCCTTAAGTGGTGCTTTCCCGAATCAGGAACCTGGTTCAGAGTCAGCCGAACAATGCCTTCGGTGCGGTGTCGGTAGGTTTCCTCGATCATCCGTACTGAGGTTCCGGCATAGTCAGCTAACTGCCAGTTCGTGTACCCGTCGTTGGCCAAGTTCGTGATCGTCGTGTGTCTCAGGTCATAGGGTCGCAGCGGAGGAACCTCGGCCTTGAACGTCCGGCTCCTCAATGCCCGCTTCATGTTGTCCTTGTTGATAGCGGTACCGAATCGGGTGGTGATGATCCGGTTGTCGTGTTGCCATGCCGCACCAGCCCGAAGACGCTGCTCGGTTTGAACCTTCCGCCATTTGCGGAGCTCGGTGACGACTTCGTTTGGGACGGCGATTCTTCTGCTGGCGTTCTTTGACTTAGGGTCGGTGGTGTTTGAGGATTCGTCGAGTTGTTTGATGACGGTGAGGACAGAGGGCGCTGTTGCGTTAAGCGAAGGCAGGACGCGCAGCGTTGGCTAGCTGGGGCATCGTTCCTCAGATGAGATCGACTAGTTCGTCGAATGCTGCGGCGATTCTGTGATGTTGCTGAGGCGCTTCGACTCCGAGTTCGTAGTGACCTCGCCGTAGATTCTGAATGAACGCGTGACCATGCATAACGACCGACGCTGTCCGATCTGTCTTGAGACCGCGCATTGGTCTCAACCGTGATTTCAATCGTCCGTGGTCACATTCGACGCGATTGTTGGCGTTTTGATCGGTGTTATGGAAAGCCCTCGGAATACACCCAAACTCCCGTGATTGAGCGACGGTCATGGCTGAGCGAGGGACTGCGCGTAGACCTTGGCCATTGTCTCGGGTGGGTACGGCAGGTCGTTGTCGAGCCACCATGTGAGCAGCGCGAGCAGGGACCCGGCCGCCAAGGCGGCCCTGGCGTCGGACGGCAAGTCGCTCTCCTCGCCGTCGCTCTTCTGTCGATCGATGACAGATTTCGCGCGTTGGGTGAAGGCCTTCAGAGCCGCTCGTTGTACCAGGTCGCTACCTCTGCTCCCCATCAGTGCCTTGATTTGCTCTGGGTTCTCTGCGGCGTGCCTGAACACGCCGAGACTCGGGAGGATCGCCGTCGACGATGGTCCATCGGCCATGTGCCGTTCAATATCGGCGGTGAGCCGGTCGAGTCCGCTGAGGAGTAGATCGTCCTTTGTCTCGTAGTGGGCGTAGAAGGTGGAGCGGCCGACGTCGGCTCTGTCGATCAGGTCCTGAACGGTGATTTTGCCGTAGGACTTTTCGACGATCAGCGACATGAGAGCAGCGTGGAGCCCCTCTCTCGTGCGCCGCACCCTGCGATCCGGCTGTTTCCCGGTGGTCATGTCATCAGCTCCCTTTCGGGGCAATACGGCCTCGCTGTCCCGAACTGCACAAACCGGCCGGATTGACCGTTGCCCCTTCGGCTCCCCCAACATAGATTTCGAACATGATGTTCGATTCTGGACGTACCATACGAGAACCCGTCGACGAACGCAAGCCATTGTCGGACCTGCACGGGCCCGGCCCTGCTGCGGTTCTGATCATCGACCTTGCGGGCGTTGGGAAGGTTTATGAGACCGGTGCGGGGGAGTTTGTTGCACTGGCGGACGCGGATCTTGTTATTCGATCCGGTGAGTTCGTGGCGATCGTCGGACCATCCGGCAGCGGCAAGTCGACGCTTCTCAACATGGTCACCGGTGTTGATCGGCCCACTTCGGGGGCGGTCCGGATCAACGGCACCCTGCTCAACGACCTCGACGAGAACCAGCTCGCAAAGTGGCGAGGCGCAAACGTCGGGCTCGTGTTTCAGTTTCATCAGTTGATGCCAACGCTCACAGTCGTTGAGAACGTCACGATGCCGATGGATTTCGCCAAGCTGATCCCGGCCCGTGAACGGGCCAAGAGGGCTATGGATCTGCTGGATCAGGTCGGCATCGCAGATCAGGCGAACAAGTTCCCGGCAGCGTTGTCGGGTGGGCAACAGCAGCGTGTTGCGATTGCGAGGTCGCTGGCGAACGACCCGCCACTGATCACCGCCGACGAACCTACGGGCAACCTCGACTCGCACACTGCCGACTCGATCCTCGAGATGCTGCGACAGCTCACCGTCGCTGGCAAGACCGTCGTGATGGTCACCCACGAACGCGACATCGCGGCTCGTGTCGACTCGGTGGTCTCGGTGGCCGACGGCCGGATCCTCGACCCTGAAGTTCGCCGCAACGGCGATTCGATTGGCAGCAGTCAAGCCCGTGATTGACACCCGATGGCGCAAGGCGCTCCGCGACCTGTGGCAGAACAAGGGCAGAACCTTGGTGGTGATCGCCGCCATCGCGGTTGGTGTCGCGGCTACCGGATCCATCCTCACCGGCTACTCGGTCATTACGCGCGAGATGGATCGCGGTTACCAGGAGACGAACCCGGCCTCGGCGGTCTTCTACCTTGACTCCGTCGATCAAGACCTGGTTGACACGGTACGAGCCCGCCCCGAGATCCAAGCTGTTGAAGCCCGCGGCGAGGTCAGGGCCAGGCTCGTGCGCGGGCCCGACGAGTGGATACCCCTTGTGTTGGTCGTGGTCGCCGACTTCGACACTCTCGAAGTGTCCAGGTTCAACCCCGACAGCGGCGACTGGGGACCGACCGGAAACGAGATCGTGATCGAACGATCTTCGCTCGACGAGGTCGATCTCGCCATAGGCGACAACCTCGAAATCACAGTCGGTTCCGGCGAAGCGAACAGCCTTGCCGTGGCTGGGCTCGTGCACGATCCCGGACGAACTCCTGCCTGGATGAGCGGCATCGTCAACGGCTACGTCACGCCAGCGGGGCTCGAGACGCTCGGAGAAGAACCGGTACTCGACCAACTCCAGGTGGTGCTTGACGAAAGCAATGACAGGCCGGAGAACCGGGCACTTGCCGAGGCTCTGCGATCCGATCTTGAGAGTCGCGGCCTGGCTGTTTCAACGTTTGATGTGCCGGTACCGGGGGAGCATCCCTCGCAGGCGGCCACAACAACAATGTTGTTCCTGCTCCAGGCTTTCGGCGCGGTCGCCCTCCTCGCAAGCGGCACCCTCGTTGCCATCCTGATTTCCGCCCAACTCAAACAACAGTCCCGCGAAATCGGGGTGATGAAGGCCGTCGGCGCGCAGACGGGCCAAATTGCACGCATCTATCTCGGCTCGATCGGGCTGGTGGCGGTGATAGGTATGGCCGTCGGGATTCCGCTGGGGATACTTGGCGGCCGAGGTTTCATCGCCTTTGTGTTCGGGCTGCTCAACTTCGAGGTCCAGAGTTATCGGCTCGACGCATGGGTCATCCCGATTCAAGTGTTGGCAGCTCTCGCCATTCCGCTCAGTGCTGTTGTGTACCCGGTGCAGAGGAGCAGCCGTCTCCCGGTGCGCGAGGTTCTCGTTGATGGCGTGTCCGTGAACCGAGCCGGCCGTCGCTCCTTCGCCGGGTCGTCCCGGACGAGAGCGGCGACCCCCAAATGGGTGAGCCGTGTCACCAGGCTCGGCATTCGCAATGCGTTCCGCACGCCGTCGCGCACAATTCTCACCGTTGCGGCGCTGTCTGTAGGTGGCGCAGCCTTCATGGTGGCACTCAACACAGGTGTAGCCTGGGGCCGCGCAGTCGACGCCGAATTCGAGGCGCGCCAGTACGAACTCGCCGTCGACCTCGATGGCGCCTACCCCTCTGATCAGGTTGAGTTGGCCCTTGCAGGTCTGCCTGGAATCAGCGCCGTCGAAACGTGGAACCGGTACCCGTCTTCGGCCCAATTGCCGGCAGGTGGCACCGGTGACAGGTTCGACCTGTTCGTTCCGCCATCCGAAACAGCGATGGTCGAGTTTCCGGTCCTCGAAGGGCGCTGGCTCGCTCCCGACGATCGAGATGTCATAGTCGTGACCCACGCCCTCGACGACCCTGCCCCCGTCGTCGGGTCGACGGTCGTTCTCGAGGTAGACGGAACGAGCAGCTCGTGGACCGTCGTCGGCAAGGTCCGTCAGCTCACCGGAGGCGAAAACGGGGCCGTGTACGCCAGCAACAGGCCCGACGGAATAGGTGAAGCCGGTTCAGGTAACCAGGTCCGCGTGGCCAACACTGATGGGGTCGGGTCGACGTTGGCTGCGGTCGAGAGCCGCCTTCGCGACGTCGGCATCGACGTGGTTGGCATCGCCACCGCCGCCGAGGGTCGCGAGTCGCTCGATGACCACCTTCTGATAATCGTCGGCCTTCTCATCATCATGGCAATCCTGATTTCGGTTGTTGGCGGTCTCGGCCTGATCGAGGCGATGAGCATCAGCGTGCTTGAAAGACGCCGGGAACTTGGGGTCATGAGGGCCGTGGGCGCCAGCACCGGGAACGTGCTTCGTTTGGTCGTTGTCGAAGGGGTAGCCATCGCCGCCCTCAGTTGGCTCGTGTCGTTGGCCCTGTCGATTCCCGCGACAGTCGCGGTCGCACGAATCACCGGCGACCTGTTCCTGCAAACGCCGCTCACAACCAGCTTCTCCGCCACGGGAATCGGTCTATGGCTGTTGATCGTCGTCGCACTCGCAGTTGTTTCGAGCGCGATCCCCGCGCTCGAAACAACCGAATCCCCTGTACATCAGGCCCTGGCCTATGAATAGCAAACCAGAAGGAAAACAGACATGAGCAGTCGATCCCAAAAGCTGAGAAGCGGCCTCCTATTGTTAACCGTCATCATCGTCGTGGTTCTCGTTCTCCTGATCCTGCAACAGCACGCATGAACGTCGACGCCGAGCCATCGGCCGTGGGTTCAGAGATGAAACGTCCCCTCCTGTCGCCCAACACTCAGACACACCCTGTGATTGTCTGCGCCGCACTACTCGTGGCAGGCGTTGTCATGCCCTGGCTGGTCCCTGGCATCTCACCCTGGTGGGTTGCCGGCGCCGTGGTAATTGGCTCCCACGTCGGGCTCGTGCTGGTCGCCGCCGGAGCCATGGCCCGCTGGATCGAACGACGATTCGGCCGACAAATGCGCAGCGCCGAAAACTAACCCGACGGCCTCAAACCCTCAGAGGGACACATCGACCGTAACAAAGACACCGGCGGGCAGCGCCAACAAGAACCCGGTACCATTTGCCATTGCTCGTTTCGTGTGAAGGATTGGTAAATGGCCGGTGGCCTAGTTGGTTTGCTCGATGATGTAGCGGCGCTTGCGAAACTTGCGGCGGCTTCGGTTGATGATGTTGGCGCGGCAGCGAGCCGTGCAAGTATGAAGGCTGCTGGCGTGGTGATCGACGACACCGCAGTAACGCCAGCGTACGTACGAGGGTTGGCCGCCGATCGCGAATTGCCGATCATCAAGCGGATTGCGAAGGGTTCAGCCCGGAACAAACTCTTGTTCATTCTGCCGGTGGCGTTGTTGTTGAGCGAGTTCGCTCCAACCCTCGTTGAGGTTATTCTGATGGCTGGCGGCGCCTTCCTCTGCTATGAGGGCGCCCACAAGATCATTCATGTACTCAGGGGTGACGACCACGACCACGACGTGCCCGTTGCCATGCAAGGGCCCGAGGCCGAGGAGAAAGCGGTCTCTGGAGCGATTCGTACCGACTTCATTCTGTCGGCCGAGATCATGGTCATCTCGTTGAAAGAGGTTCTTGATGAAGGTATTGTCGCTCGAGCCGTGATCCTGGTGGTCGTCGCGATCTTCATCACGATCGTGGTGTACGGCTTGGTGGCACTAATCGTGAAGATGGACGACATCGGTCTGGCACTCGCACAACGAGAATCTGAGGCCTCGCAGCGGATAGGTCGGATGCTCGTGGCTGGCATGCCCAAACTGCTGACCGTTCTCTCGGTCGTTGGCACCGCCGCGATGTTGTGGGTCGGTGGCCACATTCTGATCGTTGGTGCTCATGAGCTGGGATGGGATCTTCCCTACAATATTGTTCACGAGCTCGAAGAAGCGGTGCACGGTATCGGTGGCATCGGAGGTGTGGCCGCGTGGCTGGTGAACACTGCGTTGTCCGCCGTGGCTGGGCTGGGTGTTGGCTGGATAGTTGCCACGAGTGTTGCGCAGTTTCAAGGTGGCGGCGGCGGGAAGTAGTACAAGGTAGCTCTAGCTCTTCGTCATCGATGCCTGACCCACTCCGCTCGGCGGACAGGGCTGCCGTCACGCCGTACTCGAAGCCGTAATTGTGCAGATGGAACGCCCACTTGTTCGGGCTCCGACCTGGGATCAGGGCAAGGAGATCGCTGGCCACGCAGAACTCGCTGTGGCGACTGGCCTTGATTTCTATCGGAGGGATCGCCTGGCCCTTGGCAGCGGGGAACGAACGAGAATACCAACGGCCTGCGACCTCAGTGGTGGCCCCGATCAACCAACTTCTAGGCCCTTGACTCCGGCGAGGTTCTCCGGGTCCAGACCTCGCTGAATGCTCGTCCACAGCACACTCTGGGGTGGCAAACACCATTTGAAGCCCTCGGCCTCGCAGCCGCCTGCTGACCTGGTCGCAACCTCTGAGTCCAAGATCGGCCACCGTGGGGATGCTGGTTCTTTTCGCGCCGAGTGCCGATGCAAGAACCCGTCCTCTGCTCGGCAGCTATCGCGTTGGTGATAGCTGCGGGTCTCCAGCTATTGCTGCGATGATCAACTCAAGGGAGTGGATGGCGGAGAGATCGATGACGAGTCCGCTTCTCGCTGGCTTCCCCTGCTGGTACTCGCTGAGTGCTTCGCATCTCACGCCCTGGCTCTTGAGTCCTGCGGCGATGGATTGATCGTCGGTGCCGGGGTTGAGTTGTATGCAGATGTTGAGCCCGGCTTCGAACCCAGAAAGGTTGCAGTCGGGTAGATCGTTCCGTAGCCGGGCGACGATTGCCTGGCGTTTCTGGCTGTAGTGGAGTCGGGTTCGTCGGAGGTGTCGATCAAAAGAGCCGTTTCTGAGAAGTTCGGCCAGAGCAGCTTGGCTGGGTACCGAAGTTCCGAGGTCGAATGTTGCCTTGATAGTGGTTGCAGATTCGACGAGGGCGGTTGGGAGAACGAGCCAACCAAGCCTTAATGCAGGAGCAAGTGTTTTGGAGATGCTCGCCCCGGTTAGCACCTGTTGAGGATTGGCAGCTTGAAGCGAACCGATGGGAGCATGGTCATAGCGGTATTCAGCGTCGTAGTCATCCTCGATGATAAGTCGGTTCGGTTCTTCGCTGACCCATCTCAACAAGTCACGTCTGCGGATAGCACTAAGGGCCACACCAGTCGGATACTGATGAGCTGGGGTGACGAGCACGGCCTGCGCATGAGTTGCACGCAACGACTCAACATCGAGACCCTCCTCGTCAACATCAACGGCCGGAGTCGCGAGGCCCCAATCTTGGAGCTGGTTACGCGTTCCGATTGACCCCGGCTCCTCTACAGCAATCGCGGTGATGCCGGTCCTAGCCAAAAGTCGGGCGATGATGGCCAGGCCCTGCGCGAAGCCGTTGACGATGAGGATCTGGTCAGGTGATGAACGGATGCCTCTGACTCGCCCCAGATAGTCAGCGAGCTGGGTTCTCAGTGGAAGAAAGCCTTGTGGATCGCCGTAGCGGAGATCGGCACCTGACAAATCGTTGAACGCCGACCTGTAGGCACGAAGCCATTCCTTTCGAGGGAAGAGCCCGGGGTCAGGCACACCCGGGTTGGAGGGTTGGCGGTGGCGATCAACAATGCGCACTGCCGTGAAGCTCTGTGCCGTTCCGATGTCAGCGACGACGGTGCCTGAACCATGTTCGGCAGTGAGGAAGCCCTCTGCTTTGAGCTGGTCATAGGCGCCAAGTACGACGCCGCGTGAAACACCGAGGTCTTCAGCAAGTGCCCTCGAGGACGGGAGCTGCACTCCCGGGCGAAGGGCACCGTCGCGAACGGCTTCTCGGAGCTGCTCAATGATGCCTTCAGTCCACTTCCCCTTTGGTAGGTGCCGGATTGAGACGAGAAGGTCGGCCCCGGAAGTGGCATGGTCAGAAAGGATCAAAGTGGTGCTTTTCACTCGACCACTTTGCCTTTAGCTTCGGGTCAATGCAACTGAAACGATCACACGGTGTCCTCTCAGCCGCAGCAGCCATGGTCGCTGTTGGCTCAGGGATCACGGTGTCTGCTGACCTCGTTGAGTATCCAGTATTTGGTGCGCAGTCGATTCGATACGCGATAGCGGCTGTGATTCTGCTGGGTGGTACCGGGCTGTTGGGGCGTGTCGTGCCCATCCCGAAGGGCTCTGATTGGCTTTGGCTTTTCCTTCTGGCAGCGAGTGGCCAGGCTCTCTACAACGTCGCCATTGTGGAAGCTCTCAGGGAGGCTGAGCCAGCTGTCATTGCGGTCCTCGTGGGTTCAGTCCCGTTGCTCTTGATGATGGCGGAGGCAGTGACGACCAGGACCAGGCCGTCGTTGGCGATGATCAGCGGCGGCATTCTTGTAGTTGGTGGCGCGATCCTTGTGCAGGGCGGCGGTCGGATGACCATCAGTGGTATCGGCTGGTCGCTGCTGGCTCTTGCGTGTGAGGCGGCGTTCACGTTGTTTGCAGTCCCAATCCTTCCCCGCCTCGGTGCTATCGGGGTTTCCACCCATGCTTGTTGGATTGCGGCTCTGCAACTAGCAGTCATTGCCGTCATCGTTGATGGAAGCGACGCTGTCCGGATGCCCACGGTGAGTGAAGCGTTCGCTATCGGCTACTTGGCCATCGTGCTCACAGCAGTTGCCTTTGTTCTTTGGTATGCAGCGGTCCAGAGCGTTGGCCCTGCTACAGCGGGACTCTTTGCTGGCCTCATTCCCATTGTGGCTGCCTTCACAGGCATCATTCCGGGTCTCACGACAGTCACGTTCAACGTCCTTGGTGGAGTGGCCATGGTTGGAGCTGGTATCGCGATCGGACTCACCTCAGGACAACTAAAAGAAGTGAGGTCCTGAGGGACGAAGATTGCTGGCGACTTCGACGGTGGCGGCGGCTGCCGGGCGACCAGTTCTGATCGAGGGGCTACACGAAGTCTCGACCAGCGCTGGGGGCTATCTTTGGATGGCGTGTTGCACTGTTCGGTTGAATTGGCCCTCTAACTCCCAGCTAAGACCATCCAGATCAAGACCCCTGCCCAGACATCGCCCATCAGGACGCCGTCGTGTGTATCCGTTCGGGGCCCTTTTAGCAATTGTGCGCTGCGACGATGCTGGTGATGGAGGATGAGAGTCGGGCCCGGCCCACATGTCCCAACTCCGCCCAACCTGCTCGTGACGGCCTGAATCATTCACGGTGCTACCTGAGGGAGGGTCATCACCCTTACGTGCAGCACGGGCACCAGGTGTCGCGCCTTGACCGCTGGGTTACTAGGTGTGACCCTGCGCCATCCTCAATGCCTGGTTAAGGAACACCTTCGACATT